>DASZON010000365.1:0-13723 GCA_035550755.1 Actinomycetota bacterium
CGGTGGGGTCGGTGGTGTCGAAGCTGACCGGGCGGCCGTCGGCCAGCCGGGCGGTGGCCTTGATGCAGATCGATCCGGGGACCCCGGGGTCGGCCTCCTCACAGTCGAGGGGGGTGACCTTGGTCAGGGTGGCCGAGACAACCCGCGTCGAGTCGTCCTGGCCGGCTCCTGCGGGCCGGGCCAGCTCGCCCCGCGGCCACAAGGCGACTACACCGGCCAGCACGGCCAGGGCGATCACCCCGACCACGGCCAGCATGGCCCGATAGCGACCGGTCGTCGAGCGCATCGGTGCAGGCTACGACCTAGATCGGCGCCAACGCCAGCCAGCGGCACCTGACTGGCCGTCCTCAGCCGCTGAACCGGGTGGTGTACTCATACGGCGGGCGCGGCGGGGCGCTGGGACGGACCCTGTCGGCGTTCAGCACAGCCTCGCAATACGGTGCCGCACAGACGGTGGCGGTCTCATGGGGTCAGCGCAACGCCTCCGCGAGTGCCTGAGAGGGCGTCCGAAAGCCCAGGGTCTGTCGAGGGCGACCGTAGAGGTCCAAGGGAACGCGCTCTTGGCGTCCAGCAGCGCCCTACCATGCCGCTTCCGACCCTCGGTCACCGTTACTTCATCCCGTCGAGCTCCGGCTTGAGCGCCGCCGGTTGAGGTAGCCTGCGGCCCTCCCGACACCACGGAGGTCGTCATGCGCGCGCCCGCGCGGGCCGTTGCCGCCCTGGTCCTCGCCGCCGCCCTGGTCGCCGCACCGGCCGGTGCGCCCGCCGTGGCCCAGCCGGTGACCGTCCCCGGCCCTGACTTCGACAACGACGGCTTCGGCGACCTGGCCGTCGGCGTCCCCGGCGAGGGCGTCGGCAGCGTGGCCGGCGCCGGCGCCGTCGCCGTGCTCCACGGCTCGGCGGACGGTCTCGCCTCTGACGGCCGCGTCCTGACCCAGGGTGCGGGCGGGGTGCCTGGCGTCTCGGAGCGGTCCGACGGGTTCGGGGCCGCGCTGGTCGCCGGCCGGTTCAACGACGACGTCTACGACGACCTGGCTGTCGGGGTGCCCGGCGAGGGCGTCGGCCCCGACGGCGACGCCGGCGCGGTGGTGCTGCTGTTCGGGTCGGCGTCCGGCCTCGGGGGCGGCGGCGGCCGGGTCATCACCCAGGCCAACCCCGAGCCCGGCGACCGGTTCGGGTTCGCCGTGGCCATCGGCGAGCTCACCGACGCCGCCCAGCTGATCGTCGGCGCTCCCGGTGAGGACGTCCGCAGCGTGGTCGACGCCGGCGCGGTCAGCGTGGTCAGCGACCCCGCCGGCGACCCGTCCGAGGAGCTCCTGTTCCAGGGGGCGGCCGGGATCGTCGGCACGGCCGAGCCCGGCGACGGGTTCGGCCACGCCCTGGCCGTCGGGGAGTTCAACTCCTCGGACGCCATCGACTCGCTGGCCGTCGGCGCCCCGGGCGAGGACGTCGGCGACGCGCCCGACGCCGGGGTGGTCAACGTCCGCTACGCGCCGGGCTTCGGCGGGCCGGTCGGGCTCCGCCAGCTCACCCAGGACCGCCCCGAGGCCGGCGACCGCTTCGGGGCGGCCTTGGCCGAGGGCAGCGTCGACCCCGTGGGCGGCTACGCCGACCTCGCCGTCGGCGCCCCGGGGGAGACGGTGGCCGGCCGCGCCGGCGCGGGGGCGGTCAGCGTCGTCCTGGCCGGCGAGGACGGGTTCTCAGGCGCCGGCGCCCAGCTGTTCCACCAGGGCGCCGGCGGGGTGCCCGGCGCCGCCGAGACGGGCGACGGGTTCGGGACGGCGGTGGCCGTTGGCGTGTTCGGCGACGGCGGCAACGCCCTGGCCGTCGGGGTCCCGGGTGAGGACGTGGGGTCGGCGGCCGACGCCGGGCTGGTCGACGTGCTCTACAACTCGAGCAGCGGCCTCGTCGGCGGCGGGCGCCGGCAGCTCACCCAGGCCGACGCCGCCGGTGCGGTCGAGCCCGGCGACCGGTTCGGTGGGGCCCTGTCGGGCCCGTTCCTCCACGAGTCCGACGTCCTCGAGGACCTCGGCGTCGGCGCCCCCGGCGAACGGGTCGGCGCCGCCGCCGGCGCGGGCGCCGTCAGCATCCTCCTCGGCTCCGGCCCGGACGGCCTGGGCGGCGCCGGCCGCCAGTTCCTCTTCCAGGGCACCGGCGGCCTCGGAGGCGCGGCCGAGCCCGGCGACGGGTTCGCCGCCGCCCTCGCCACCACCGCTGGCTGACCCCCAGGACGCGCCTCAGGCTCTGGGCGGTCGCCAACTCCGCGGCCAGGCGGCCAGGGTCGCAGTCATTGGCCGGATTCGCAGAGTGTTCCGGCCCGGGCCGGTGATCGTTCAGCCCGGCGCCATCCGCGGTGGCTACACCGGGTGTCGAAATCGGAGTCCTTCGCCATCCCCGACATCCACCCACGAGCCATCAAGAGCAGCAAGAGGAGTCACCGCATGCCAGCTGGGCAGCCTTCCTGGATCAAGCGGACGATAGGCCTCGCCCTCTCCCGTCAGCTTCTACGCCGGTCTCTGACCCTCCAAGGAGCTACAGCAAACGCCCTGCTGTCGACGGTCCTCTCCAGGCCGGCAGGCGGAGGCGCGGGGCGCACGGTCGGCATGCCGGCTGGGGCCGCATCAGCTCGAGTCGAGCAGCGCTGAGCGCGGGAAGTCTCCGGCTTCTTGTTGTCAAGGAATGGGCAACCAAGCTCAGTCAGCCATTGGTCGAGCCACGAGTGCAGGACGACCACCACGCAACCTTCGAGAAGGATGGCGACTTGCTCACGTCCGGTTCGCTGAGCAGCTGAGATCGGCTTCCTGGAGGCTCGTCGGGTTGCTTCGTTGCCTGTTCGCGAGAAGTTCGTCTTGGGTTCCCCTGGCCGTCGGCCGCCGACCCGTTGCCCGCGAGGCGGGTTGTCTAGGCTCCCGGAGACCTAGCCAGACAACGCAATCGGTAGGAGTTGTCGCAGTGAGTCTGACCCAGGCACCAGGCGAGACTGAGGTCCTCGAGGTGACCGTGGTGCTGCCCTGCTACAACGAGCGGGACCACGTCGAGCTGGAGATCAAGCGCATCCGGGCGGCGCTGGAGGCCGCCGGGCTGAGCCACGAGCTGCTCTGCATCGACGATGGGTCCACCGACGGCACCCGCGAGGTCCTCCAGGACATCGACGGCATCCGCACCATCCTGTTCCCGCGCAACCAGGGCTCGGGCACGGCCCGGCGCGTCGGCACCCAGCTGGCCCGCGGCCGGGTGGTGGTGTGGACCGACGCCGACATGACCTACCCCAACGACCGCATCCCCGAGCTGGTCGCCCAGCTGGACGACACCTACGACCAGGTCGTCGGGGCCCGGCGGACCGAGGCCGGGACCTACCGGCTGGCCCGGGTCCCGGCCAAGTGGGCCATCCGCAAGCTGGCGTCGTTCCTGACCAGCACCGAGATCCCCGACCTGAACTCGGGACTGCGGGCCTTCAAGCGCGCGGTGGCCGAGCCGTACCTGCGCCTGCTCCCGTCGGGGTTCTCGTGCGTCACCACCATCACCCTGGCCTTCCTGGCCAACGGCCACCAGGTGAAGTATGTGCCGATCGACTACTTCAAGCGGGCCGGGCGCTCCAAGTTCCACCCCTTGAAGGACGCCTACAACTACCTCATCCAGGTCCTGCGGATGGTGATGTACTTCAACCCGCTGCGGGTGCTGATGCCGGTCGCCCTGACCCTGCTGGCCGCGACCTTCGCCAAGGCCGGGGTCGACCTGCTGGTCCACGACCTGCGGGTGACCGGCTCGACGGTGCTGGTCGGCCTGGCTGCGTTCAACATCATGGCCATCGCCCTGCTGGCCGACCTGGTCGTGCGGCGCACGGCCACCGACTGATGGCGGCCAGCCACGCGCCGGCCCCCGAGACCCCGGGGGTGGTCATCGGCAACCACACCCAGAAGTACACCGCCCGCAACCCGGCCATCCGCCTGCTCACCGAGCGCTGGGTGGCCAACCTGGAGCGGATGTTCGACCTGGTCGGCGCCGACCCCGCCGGCGCCCCGGCACGGGCCCTGGAGGTGGGCTGCGGGGAGGGGGTGATCGCCGACCGGATGCGGCGCCGCTGGGGCGAGGTGGTCGCCCTGGACCTCCCCGACGCCGGCCTGCGAGCCGACTGGCGACGCTACCCCGAGCCCCGGTTCCTCCATGCCAGCGCCCACGAGCTTCCCTTCGGCGACCACCGGTTCGACGTGGTCGTCGCCGCCGAGGTGCTGGAGCACCTGCCCGACCCGGAGCTGGGGCTCCGGGAGATGGCCCGGGTCGGGCGGCGCCACCTGGTCCTCTCGGTGCCCCGGGAGCCGGTCTTCCGGTCCTGCAACCTGGTCGCCGGCCGCTACGTGCGCGACCTCGGCAACACCCCGGGGCACCTCAACCACTGGTCCAGGCGCGGTTTCGTCGGCTTCGTCTCCCAGGTCGCCGAGGTCAGGGCGGTCACCAGCCCGTTCCCGTGGACCACCGTCTGGGCCGTCGTGGCCTAGCGGGCCCGCCGGCCGGCCAGCAGGGCGGCCGCGCCCCAGCCCAGGTCGCCGACGACGAACAGCAGCCGCGACACCAGGGCCACCACGGTGGCCTGGGGCCGCGTCAGCGCCCCGCCCAGCAGCAGCACCAGCGCGGCCTCGCGCACCCCCGCCCCGGCGGGGGTGACGACCAGCAGGAACCCGGCGCACCAGGCGGCCGCGAACGCCCCGGTGGCCCTGGCCAGCGGGGCCAGCAGGGCCGGGTCAGCGGCGCCGAACTGGCCGGCCAGCACCCAGACGTGCACGCCGTAGGCGACCCAGGACACCATCGCCCAGGCCACCGCCCGCAGGACCCCGCCGGCCGACAACGGCGCCGGCAGCGGCGGCCGCCGGCCCAGCCGCATCACCAGGGCGAGCAGGCGGTTGAGGACCCGCGGGACGAGCAGCAGCAGCGCCACGGGCAGGACGGCCAGCAGCCACCAGTAGGCGTGGACCGCGTCGGGACCGAGCAGGGGCACGGCCGCCGCCGCCACCGCCAGGCCGGTTCCCACCAGGACGAGCAGGAACACCCCCACCGCCGACCCCGACGCCCGTTCGGGGACCTGGTGGTCGCGGCCCAGCTCCATCTGGGCCATCACCGGCCACAGTGACCCGGGCACGTACTTGCCGAGCTGGCCGAGGAAGAACACCCGGGCCCCGGCGCGGACCGGCAGCCGGCCCCCCAGGTCGGCGAGGACCTCCCCCCAGCACAGGAAGGTGGCGAGGATGCCGGCGAGCACGGCGGCCAGGGCGGCGGCCAGGAACGGCGCGGAGAGCTGCCCGAGCAGCGGCCGGACCGCCCCCCACTGCGCCGCCAGCGCGAAGGCCAGGGCGCCGCCGAAGACGAGCAGCACGGCCAGCCGGACCCCGCCCCGCCACCAAGGCGGGCGCCGCGCGGGATGCGGTGGCCCGGCGGCCCGGGCCAGGTCGGGCGGGGCGGGCATCCCCAGACGCTACCGCGCCGGCACCCCCGTCGCGGCGCCGCAGGCGCCACGGCGGCCCGCGTTCAGCAACTGTTCCGGCGCCGCTCCCATGCCGGTCACCCGGTCGCGGCGGTCCGGTCAGCTTGCGCCGGCTCGTCGGTCACGTCCCCCTGAACGCCCGTCAAGGCGCGCTCTGCTCCGGTCGAGAATCGTCCCAGCACCGCAACACCATCACATCCCCTCAGCACGAGGACGGCATGGACCCGGCAGTGATCGTCGACGAGACCGAGCTGGGGCAGCTCGCCACCCTGATCGCGCGGCTCAGCCCGGGACAGCAGCGGCTGGTGGCCGCCCTGGCCGAGGGCTTCCGTGGCGGGTGGCTGGAGCCGCTCCAGTGGGAGCGGGCCTGGCGGGGCAGCGACCTGAGCGACGACGCCGTGCTCGGCAACGCGCGGACCTGGCTCGCCCGCCGCCCAGGTCGCGCCCGAAGCGCTCTCGACCAGACCGACTGAGCGACGACCTACCCGGCGGCCGCGAATCCCGGTGGCCGGCTATCGGCCGGCTGCCCGACCCGCATCGGTGGCAGGTAGCGGGCGGCACCTGTCCCGCCCGGGCCCACGTCCAGGATCCAGGTCGACCCCTTCTCCAGCCGCAGCGGCCCGTCGAGGCGGATGCTGCCCGAGAGCAGCCGGAGGACGGCCCTGATCTGCTCGCCGTGCCCGCACAGCACCGCCGCCCGCAGGGAGGGATCGGCCACCAGCTCGAGCAGCGGCTCCGCCGGCGCCCGGACGTCCAGGAAGCCGACCGGCTCGACCGGGAGGTCCCAGTGGTGGCTGAGCGGGATCACGGTGTGCAGGCAGCGCACCGTGGGGCTCGACAGGATGCGGGCCACCGGGTGGTCGCGGAGGGCTTCGGGAAGCCCCTCGGCCTGCTCCTTGCCGCAGACCGACAACGGCCGGTCGTGGTCGGGGCCGGACCATCGCTTCTGGCTGCCGGCATGGGCGTGGCGGACGAGGTACACCATGGGCGGCCTTCCGGGTGCTTTGACCGATTCTTCTCCACACCGTGCCGGACCGTGTTTCCGGGCACAAGCGTTGTCCGACGCCATTCCCCCAGAGTTCACCCGGCGTTCGCACGGTGGCCCGTTCGCCGGGCTGTTGCCCGGGGAGGCCTGGTCGTGACCGGCCACCAGACCCTAGAGGACCAGGCATGGACCTTGCGTTGCTGACCGTGATCGGAATCGTCGCGGTCGCGCTGCTGTTCGACTACACCAACGGGTTCCACGACTCGGCCAACTCGATCTCCACCATTGTCGCCACCCGGGTGCTGCGGCCGCGCTGGGCAGTGCTGTGGGCGGCGTTCTTCAACTTCATCGCCTTCGCCTTCTTTGGCACCAAGGTCGCCAACACCGTCGGGCAGACCGTCAAGCCCGGGTTCGCCAGCGTGGCCGTGATCTTCGCGGCCCTGCTGGGGGCGGTCTTGTGGAACTACCTGACCTGGTGGCTACGCCTGCCCACCTCGTCCTCACACGCGCTGATCGGGGGGCTGGTCGGGGCCGGGCTGGCCAAGGGCGGCCTGGAGGCCATCAAGGCCTCCAGCGTGCAGAAGGCCGCTCTGTTCATCGTCATCTCGCCGGTGGCCGGGCTGCTGCTTGCCGCCGGGTTGATGTGGCTGCTCAACCGGTGGCTGGGCCACCACCAGGAGTCCGGCAACGAGACGGTGTTCAAGGCCGGTCAGCTGCTGAGCTCGGCCGCGGTGTCGCTGGGGCATGGCACCAACGACGCCCAGAAGACCATGGGCGTGATCGCCGCCCTGCTGGTGGCCACCGGGCACCTGCAGGCCAGCGGCGACAAGCTCCCGATTCCACTGTGGGTGGTGCTGGCCGCCCACACCGCGATCGCCCTGGGTACGATCTCGGGGGGCTGGCGGATCGTCCAGACGATGGGCCAGCGGATCACCGAGCTGCGCCCGGCCCGGGGGATGGCCGTCGAGACCGGCGCGGCCGTGGCCCTGTTCGGCTCGACCGCGCTGGGGGCGCCGGTGTCGACCACCCACACCGTGGCCGGGGCGGTCACCGGGGTGGGCGCGGTCACCAGGGGCGTGCCGGTGAGCTGGACGGTGTTCGGGCAGATGGCCCTGGCCTGGGTGGTCACCATCCCGGCGGCCGCCCTGGTCGCCGCCGGGGTGTTCGCCCTCACCCAGTTGGGCAGCCACGTGCTGGCCGGGGCTGCGCTGGCCATCCTGGGGCTGGGCTTGGCGATCGCCTTGTGGAGCGGGCTGCAGCGGACTCTGCGCAGCCGCGAGTTCGAGCCCGACCGGGTGGCCAGCGAGGGCTCACCGGCCTGATCCGGCTGACGCCGTCGTCCGCTGGTCAGCCGCCGGCCAGCGATCGTTCTTCCTCCGGTCCAGGGGGATCTGTCCGGTTGGCCTAGCGTGGCGGTGTCCTGTCCGATGCCCTGCGTGCACACCCGGAGGTTGCCGTGTCCCATGTCCTGGTTCGCTTCCGACGCCGGCGCGGGATCGTGCTCGCGCTCAGCACCGTGCTCGCCCTCCTGGTCCCGGCCCTGGCGCTCGCCGGGTCCGGGCCTGCCGACCGGACCCGGGAGGTCCGCCGGGCCGTCGAGGGCGGCCGGGCCCGCAACGTCCTGCTGTTCATCGGCGACGGCATGGGCGACTCCGAGATCACCATCGCCCGCAACTACGCCGTCGGGGCCGCCGGCCGCCTGACCATGGACCGGCTGCCCTGACCGGTGCCTACACCACCTACGCGCTGCAGGAAGCCGATCCCTCGCTGCCCGACTACGTGACCGACTCGGCCGCCTCGGGGAGCGGCTGGGCGACCGGCCACAAGACCTCCAACGGCCGCATCTCGACCACCGCCAGCACCGACACCGACCTGCCCACCATCCTCGAGCTGGCCCAGGCCCGCGGCTTCCGGACCGGCGACGTGAGCACGGCCGAGCTGACCGACGCCACCCCGGCCGTACTCGCCGCCCACGTGGCCGCCCGCGGCTGCCAGGGGCCGGCCGACATGGCCAGCTGCCCGCAGGACAAGAAGTCCGCCGGCGGGCCCGGCTCGATCGCCGAGCAGCAGGTCGACCACCACGTCGACGTGCTCCTGGGCGGCGGCCGGCAGCGGTTCGACCAGACCGTCGACGGCGGACCGGACGCCGGCCGGACGGTCACCGAGTCGGCGCGGCGCCAGGGCTACCAGGTCGTGACCGACACCGCCGGTCTCGCCGCCGCCGGCGCCACGCCGCTGCTCGGGCTGTTCAGTTCGGGCAACATGAGCCTGGAATGGACCGGCGAGCTGGCCAGGCCGTACCCGGGGAGCGGGCCCCAGCGCTGCGTCGAGGGCCAGCGGCCGCCGGCCCAGCCCAGCCTGGCCGAGATGACCACCAAGGCCATCTCCCTGCTCGAGGCCAGGGCCAAGGGCCACCGCCACGGGTTCTTCCTCCAGGTCGAGGGCGCCTCCATCGACAAGCAGGACCACGCCGAGAACCCCTGCGGCCAGATCGGTGAGACCGTCGCCTTCGACCGCGCCATCGCCGTCGGGCTGGCCTACGCCAAGCGCCACCCCGACACCCTGGTCGTCGTCACCGCCGACCACGGCCACACCAGCCAGATCATCGAGCCCCAGACGGCCACCGACCACAGCCCGGGGGCGATCTCGACCCTGATCACCGCCGACGGCGCCGACATGGTGGTCAACTACGCGACCAACCTGGACGGCCGCTCCCAGTCCCACACCGGGACCCAGGTCCGCATCGCCGCCCAGGGCCCCCAGGCGGCCAACGTCGTCGGGGTCACCGACCAGACCGACCTGTTCACCACCATGGCCCGCGCCCTCGGCCTCTCGAGCTAGCGGCGTCACCGTGCCGCGGCCCGCCGGGGCTCCCCCTCCCGGTGGGCCGCAGCCGCACTAGGCCCGACGTCGTCGGCGCCACCACCACAGGCCGCCCAGGGCGGCGAGGGTCAGGCCGCTGAGGAGCAGCCCCAGCTGGAGGGCGCGGTCCTGGTAGGTGAACACCACCTGGTGGTCGCCAGCGGGCACTCGGACGCCGCGCAGGGCATGGTCGACGCGGAGCAGCTCGGCCGGGCGGCCGTCGACGGTGACCCGCCACTGGGGGTACCAGGGGTCGGCCAGCACGAGCAGGCCCTCGCCGCCGGTGCGCACCGACACCTGCACCCGGGTCTGGTCGCGCCGGACGACCTGGACGGCGGCCGGGGTCGCCGGCCGGCGCAGGCCGGCGAGCGGCCGCTCGACCAGCGCCCGCTCCAGCAGCGGGTAGCCGGACCGCAGCCTGGCCAGCCGCTCGGCGGGGTCAGCGACGGTGTCGGCGTCGTAGACCATGCGGGCCAGCGGCGGGGCCGGCCGCTCCCAGAGCAGGAACCAGGCGTCGCGCTGGACGATGCGGAACCGTCGTGTCTCCAGCACCTCGATCTGGTCGGGGGGCAGGCCGCCGGTGACGAACCAGCGCACCCCCAGCAGGTCGAGCGCCGGCCAGCCCCACCGGGACGGGCCTTCGAGGGTCACGCCGGCGGTGAGCCGGCCGGCCGGGTTGACCGCGGCGGCGAAGAACTCCTGGTAGGTGCGCAGCGGCAGGAGGCCGCCGTCGCGGCCGGAGATGGTCTCGGCGCCGGTGGCGTACGCCCAGGCCGGGCGGGCGGCCAGCCGCCGAGGCCAGGTGAGCCGCCAGCCGCGGCGCATGCGGGGGGTCAGGCCGGCCGGCATGGTGGCGGCCAGGGCCCGGCGCTTGCCGGGGGTGTCGGCGGCGTCCCAGGCGATCGACACGTAGCGGCCGCCGTCGCCGCCAAGGCGCTCCATCACCGGGCCGGGGTCGTCGTAGGCGGCGGTGGGGACGAGCTGGTGGTACTCGGCCGCCGGGCGGGCCTGGCCGAGCTCGACGGCGGTGACCGCCAGCAGGGCCACGGCCACCGCCGTCCGCGGCACCCACCGCAGGCCGGCCGCGACCCAGGCCAGCAGCCCGGCCGCGGCGGCGACCGCCCACCAGGCGCGGCTGGCGACCCAGGCGCTGTGGCCCCCGGCGGCCAGGGCGACCCCGAGGACGAGCCCGACCACGGCCAGGCCGCCGACACCCCGCCGGGCCCGGTCGACCGGGCGGCCAACGTCGCGCTCCAGCAGCGCGTCGGTGCCGAGGGCGGCCGCCGCGGCCAGGGGGAAGTACAGCAGCAGCAGGTAGCGGGCCGGCACCCGGAACTGGGCGACCAGCCCGAGGTGGCCGGCGACCAGCCGGTACAGCGGGCTGTGGTCGCCGAGGGCCATCAGCAGCCCGAACAGCGACAGGCCGAGCGCCCACCAGCGCATCCAGGCCAGCCGCCGCGGCCCGGCCCAGATCCCCAGGCCGGCCAGGCCCAGGGCGACCAGCCCGATGAAGCCCACGTTCTCGCCGTACAGCACGTTGCCGTAGTCGGGCAGCAGGGCGTTGAAGGCCAGCTTGGCCGGCAGCTCGTACTGCTCGTCGAACCCGGGCGCGGTCCGCCAGCCGTGGCGCTGCAGCAGCAGGGTGGGCAGCAGCTGCCAGGCGAACAGCAGCCCAAGGGCGGCCATCGCCCCGCCGAGGCGGAGGGCCGCGGCCAGGGCCCGCCGGGGCCAGTCGCCCGGGCAGGCGGCCAGGGTCCAGGCCAGCCCGTAGCTGGCCAGGGCGAGCAGGGTGTAGACCCACTCCTCGGGGTGGCCGGCCAGCAGCTGCAGCCCGGCCGCGACCCCGCAGAGCACCACCCAGCGCAGCCGTCCCTGTTCCAGGGCCTGGTGGCCGAACAGCAGCACCAGCGGCATCCAGGCGATCACCTGGAGCTGGTTGAGCAGGATGATGTGCTGGAGGGTGACCGACCCGAGGCCGAACGCGAGGGCGGCCAGGGCCGCCCCCCAGGGGCCGGTCCGCAGGCCGATGCGGCAGTAGGCCCACATGAAGACGCCGGCCAGGGCGAGGTGGAGGGCGGCCACCACCTCCAGGGCGGTCGAGGTCGGCAGGAGCCAGAACGGCAGGTTCCCGGGGTAGAGCACGCCGTGCTGGAGGTTGGCCAGGAACGGCTCGCCGCCGTACTGGCTGTTCAGCCAGACCGGCACCACCCCCTGGCGCAGCAGCCCGGCCAGGCCGTGCTTCTCGGGGCCGAAGAACCCCAGCAGCACGTCGTCGTAGAAGGTCTCCCTGGCCGAGCGGAGCGCCGGCAGGAAGAGGACCGTGAGCGCCTGGAGGACCAGGTAGACGGCCAGCCCCTCCAGTGCCAGGGCCCGCCGGGGCGGGCGGCCCCGCACCCCGGCGCCGGCCTGGGGCTCGGCGGACACCGGAGGGTGGTCCGGCTGCCCGCGGTCGGCCCTAACGCGCAAGGTCGGCACGTGCCTCCTCGCGGCGGCTGTCCCGGTCCTCGGGGAGGGCGCCGGGAGACGTCTGTTCCTCGGCCCGCGGCCGTATCTGGGCGAGGGCGAAGGCGAGCAGCGCCAGGGCGGCGCCCAGCAGGCCGGCCGCCAGGGCCAGCACCACCCACGGCCAGCGCACCCCGCCCGCCTCGAGCAGGCCGGCCACTGTGCCGGCCAGATCGGCCGGGCTGCCGGGCCGGCGGCCGCGGAGCGCGGTGACGAACCCCGCCCAGGCCGCGGCGGTCAGGGTGAGCTGGGCGAGCGTCGCGCCCCAGATCCACAGGCCACGCCGGGCGCCGGGAAGCCGGTCGAGGCCGGACGCGGCCGCCACCGCCAGCACGGCCAGGCCGGGGAACAGGTAGCGGGGATGGGTGTGGCCGCCGTGGCCGTCATAGGCGGCCACCATCGCGTAGACCGCCACCCCCCAGGCCACCGCCAGCGCCCAGGCGGCCACGGCCGGTGCGTCCCAGCGGACCGGCCGCCGGCCACGGAGCCAACCCGCGGTGGCGACGATCAGGCCGATCACGGCGGCCAGGGCGAGGAGTCTTGGGACCGCGACCAGGAGGGGCGGCGTGGGCACCCGGGGAAGGTTGAACCGGGTCCACACCCAGAGGCCGTCGTACAGCCGCAACGGGTACGCCAGCGACCGCAGCAGCTCGGTCATGTCGTCCTGGGGCACGAATCCGAACAGCTGCTGGTTGTAGGCGGCGCCGGTAAGGGAACCGTACAGCGACCGGTTGCGGAGATAGAACCAGATCGCCGCGCCGCCGGCGGTCCCGCCGACCAGGGTGCCGGCAGCGGCGGCGGCCAGCACCCTTCGACCCCGGCCCTGGTGGAGCAGGACGCCGCCGGCGGCTGCGGCGGCGGCCACGGCGACCATGACCAGGCCTGGCGCCCGGGTCAACGCGGCCGCCGCCGACGCCGCCGACAGCCCGGCCAGGTGGGGGAGGGCCGGGCCCCGCCGGAGCACGGCCACGGCCGCGACCAGAGTCGCGGTGGCGGCCAGGAACCCCAGCCCGTCGTTGTACACGAAGGCCGAAACGTGCGGGAGGCTCGGCAGCAGGGCGGCCAGCCAGGCGGCCCCGACGGCCACCCGCGGCCGTCCGGGCGCCAGCAGCACGGCCAGCCAGGCGACCATCGCCACGCCGGCAGCGGCCAGCGACGCCGACAGCAGCCGGGCTGTCAGGAACCCGGCCCGGGGCGCCCCGAGCCGTTCCCCGAGCCCCAGGGGCACGGCGCTGACCACGTAGAACAGGGGCGGATGGTTGGCCACATATACCCGGCGGGGCTGCCCGTCGACTGGGGCCAGCGGCACCTCGCCGGCGGGCAGCGGTGTGGTCAGCGTGGGGAGTTGGCCGTCGAGGACCATCGCCGCGTACCCGACGTGGTACAGCTCGTCGGGCGGCAGATAGGGCCGGACGGCCAGGGCCTGGAGCCCGGCAAGGGCGAGGAACGCCAGGACGGCACCGGCCACGCCCAGCCGGACCGCACGGCGTTCCCTGGCCTGGAGATTGCTGTGCACCGCCGCACAGTACGGTCCGCGGGAGCCCGGTCGCGCCGTCGGCCAACCGCTGTACGCCGAATTGGCGCGCCGTTCATCGACTCTTTACGCCAGGTTCCGGTCCTCGCCCGCCTGTACCCATGAGCTTGCGTTGCTCATTGCGGATCGGCAAGGTCCTCGGGACTGCCAGCTAGTCCGCCGGTCAGCCCCGTCGACCAGGTTCTCAGCAACTGGATCGGAGGGGCATAGGTTGCCCGGAGCGTTCCCATGCGACCCTGACTGCGGGCTGCGGCCATCGGCCGCGTCGCTGTGCCCGAGGGCGAGCATGACGCTCAAGCTACGTCGGGGACGGAAGCTGCAGATAGGTCAGGCCGCGCAGGTCCAGCCAGGCGTGGCCGGGGCC
>DASZON010000366.1:0-7606 GCA_035550755.1 Actinomycetota bacterium
CCAGCGGATCGAGGACACGGGGCCGCTGACCAGGAAGCGGATGGAGACGATCGACGACGAGATCCTGGAGCACGCCCTCGACTTCATCGACCGCCAGCACCAGGCGGGGACCCCGTTCTTCGTCTGGTTCAACACCACCCATATGCACCTGCGGACCCATCCCAAGCCGGAGAGCGTCGGGCAGGCCGGGCGCTGGCAGTCGCCCTACCACGACACCATGGTCGACCACGACAAGGTCGTCGGGGCGCTGCTGGACAAGCTGGACGCCCTGGGGATCGCCGACGACACCATCGTCGTCTACTCCACCGACAACGGGCCGCACATGAACACCTGGCCCGACGGCGGGATGACCCCGTTCCGCAGCGAGAAGAACACCAACTGGGAGGGTGCCTTCCGGGTGCCCGAGATGGTCCGCTGGCCGGGCCACATCCCGGCCGGGGTCGTCTCCAACGAGATCCTCCAGCACCACGACTGGCTGCCGACCTTCGTGGCCGCGGCCGGCGACCCGGACATCGTCGAGAAGCTGAAGCAGGGCCACACCGCCGGCGACAAGACCTTCCGGGTCCACATCGACGGCTACAACCTGCTGCCGTACCTGACCGGCGAGGCCGACAGGAGCCCACGCCAGGGGTTCGTCTACTTCTCCGACGACGGCGACGTCCTGGCGCTGCGCTTCGACAACTGGAAGGTCGTGTTCATGGAGCAGCGGGCCCAGGGGACGCTGCAGATCTGGGCCGAGCCGTTCGTGGCCCTGCGCGTCCCCAAGCTGTTCAACCTGCGCACCGACCCCTTCGAGCGGGCCGACATCACCTCCAACACCTACTACGACTGGTTCGTCGACAACGACTACATCGCGCTGGCGGCAACCGCGGTGATGACCCAGTTCCTCCAGACCTTCAGGGAGTTCCCGCCCCGCCAGAAGGCGGCCAGCTTCACCATCGACCAGGCGGTGGCCAAGCTCGAGGCCGCCCTCACCACCGGCCAGTAGGAGCCGCGCCGTGACCGTGACCCAGCCAGACCGGCCCGATCTCCGCCCCGGCCCGGACATGGTCTGGATCCCTGGCGGCACTTTCCTGATGGGGTCCGACCACCACTACCCCGAGGAGGCCCCGGCCCACCCGGTGACCGTCGACGGGTTCTGGATCGACCGGCACACCGTCACCAACGCCGAGTTCGCCCGCTTCGTGCGCAAGACCGGTCACGTGACCGTGGCCGAGCGGGCCGCCGACCCGGCCGACTACCCCGGCGCCCTGCCCGAGCTGCTGGTCCCGGCCTCGACCGTGTTCCGCAGCCCGGGCCGCCCGGTCGACCTGCGCGACTCCTACCAGTGGTGGACGTACGTGCCGGGGGCGGACTGGCGCCACCCCCAGGGGCCGGGCAGCTCGATCGGCAAGAAGCCCGACCACCCGGTGGTCCACGTCGCCTGGGCCGACGTGCAGGCCTACGCCGCATGGGCGGGAAAGGAGCTGCCGACCGAGGCCGAGTGGGAGCTGGCCTGCCGCGGCGGGCTCGACGGCGCCGAGTTCGCCTGGGGCGACGAGCTCAACCCCGGGGGCCGGTGGATGGCCAACACCTGGCAGGGCGAGTTCCCGAACCAGAACCTGGAGCTGGACGGCTACGCCGGCACCGCCCCGGTGGGCCGCTACCCGGCCAACGGCTACGGCCTGTACGACATGACCGGCAACGTCTGGGAGTGGACCAGCGACTGGTACCAGGTCCACGAGGAGGTGGCCCACGCCTGCTGCACGGTCACCAACCCCCGCGGCGGCGCCCGCGAGCGCAGCGTCGACCCGCGGGACCGGTCGGCCATCCCCCGCCGGGTCATGAAGGGCGGCTCGCACCTGTGCGCCCCCAACTACTGCCGCCGCTACCGACCGGCCGCCCGCATGGCCCAGCCGGTCGACACCGCCACCTCCCATCTCGGGTTCCGCTGCATCCTCCGCGGGTGAGGCCGGCTCAGGGGGCGAGGGCGATCGATCCGTACTGGCCGTCGAAGCCGGGCGTGCGCACCACCTGACCGCGGCGGACCTTGCCGATGGCCTCGGCCACCTCCGGGAAGCCGGCCCGGTCGATGGCCGCCAGCGGCAGCCGCTCCAGGATGGGCAGCTCGGGGCCGAGCCGCTCGAGCATGGCCTCGACCGTCCCGCGCACGGTCTTGCTGGCCGGCCCGACCCCGGTGACCTCGGCGACCAGCTCGGGCAGGGGGACCAGGCTGCGGCAGCCGGCCGTCCCGTCGCGGCGGGCGCCCTCCGGGCGGTCGGCCAGCTCCTCCACCCGTTGCAGCACCCCCATGGTCAGCCGCTTGCCGCAGACCGGGCAGCGCATGCCCGCCCGCCGGGCCTCGGCCGGCTCGAGGGCGACCCCGCAGCGGCGGTGCCCGCTCAGGTGGTAGCGGCCCGCCTCGGGGAAGAGCTCGACCGTCCCCAGGAACCCGTCCCCGGTCTCCAGGGCGCGCCGGACGGCGAGGTAGTCGAGGTCGCTGTCGAGCTCGGTCGCCTCCCGGCCGAGCCGGGACGGGGCGTGGGCGTCCGAGTAGCTGACCACCCGGAACCGGTCGAGGCGCGAGACCCGCCAGTGCATCGGCGGGTCGGCCGACAGGCCGGTCTCGACGGCGAAGATGTGGTCGGCCAGCTCGCCGTAGCAGGCCTCGATGGAGTCGAAGCCGGTGGTGGCGCTCAGGGGGCCGACCCACGGCGTCCAGACATGGGCCGGCACCAGGTAGGCGCCCTCGCCGCTGCCGAGGGTGGCGTCGAGCAGGTCGCGGGCGTCCATGGCCAGGGCCGGGCGCCCGTCCTCGGCCAGGTTGCCGTGATGGCCGAGACGGTCGGTCAGGGTCGCCGCCACCTCGGGGCCGGGCACGTACAGCAGGTGGTGCATGCGCCGGGCACGGCCGTCCCGGTGGAACGCGGTCGAGACCTCGGTCGCCCACAGGAGGCGCAGCGGTCCCCGGCAGGACCGGGGCAGCCGCTCGGTCACCGCCCGGTCGAGCTCGTCGCGGAGCCGGAACAGGCCGGGCTCGGCCGGCACCAGGCCGTCCTGCAGCTCCTCGAACCAGGCCGGGTGGGTGAAGTCCCCGGTGCCGAGGACAGTGATCCCCTTGCGCCTGGCCCACCAGGCGAGCTCGGGGAGGTCGGCGTTGCGGCTGGTCGCCCGCGCATACCTGGAATGGAGGTGCAGATCGGCATAGAACGGCATGCGCCGATCATCCCCCCTGAGGCGGACATCACGCGGTGACGGCGCTGACGCTGTTGGCGGCCACGATGGTGGTGATGGCCAGCCACTCCGCCCATCCCAGGGACTGGCCGAGGACGACCCAGCCGACCAGGGCGGCCAGGACCGGGTTGACGCTCATGAAGACCCCGAAGAAGCGGGCCGGGACCCGGCGCAGGGTGAGCAGGTCGGCCAGGAACGGGACGGCCGAGGAGAGGACGCCGGCCGCGGCCGCGTCGCCGAGGGCGCGAGCCGTCGGCGGGTGGAGCGACAGGGTGAAGATCCCGATCGGGACGTAGGCCAGCGCGGACAGGCCGGCGGCGGCGGCCGGCCCCTCGGCGCCGGGCAGCCGCCGGCCGATCACGCGGTTGAGCAGGATGTAGGACGCCCAGCAGGCGGCGGCCAGCAGGGCCAGGGCGATGCCGAGGTAGTCGGTGGTCGGCTGGGGGCGGGCCAGGACGACCACGGCCGCCCCGGCGGCCAGGGCGCAGCCGAGGTCCAGCCGGCGGCGGCTGGCGGCCAGGGCCACGGCGAGCGGCCCGAGGAACTCGAGGGTCACCGCCAGGCCGAGGCCGATGCGGTCGATGGCGGTGTACAGCGACAGGTTCATGGTCCCGAACACCAGGGCCAGCGACAGCACCGGCCACCACTGCGGCCAGGTGAACCGCCGGACCCGGGGCCGGCCGACGGCCCACAGCAGCACCCCGGCCACCCACTGGCGGACGGCCACCACCCCGGCCGGGCCGATCACCGGGAAGGCCAGGGCCCCGGTGGCCGCCCCGACCTGGTTGGACAGCCCGCTCCCGAGCATCAGGGCCACGCCGGCGGCGCGGGCCCGGGGTCCGGCGGTGGCGCCGGGGGGCCGGGCGGCCTGCTCCTGCACTGCCGAGGTGGTCATGAGCCCGAGGGTAGGCGAGCAGCATCCATACGCAAAATGCATTCATCGAGCCTGCGATACGCTGCGCTCATGGATCTCGAGCTGCGGCAGCTGCGCTGCCTGGTCGCCATCGTCGACAGCGGCAGCTTCACCGACGCCGCCATCGAGCTGGGCGTCTCCCAGGCCGCTGTCTCCCGCACCCTGCTCTCCCTCGAGCGGGTGCTCGGGATCCGGCTGCTGCACCGGACCAGCCGCAGCCTCGCCCCGACCACGGCCGGCGTGCAGGTCCTGGCCCGGGCCCGGCAGCTGCTGGCCGAGGCCGACGAGCTGGTCCGCGAGGCCACCACCGGCCACCGGCGGCTGCGCATCGGCCACGCCTGGTCGGCCCTTGGCCGCCACACCCTGGAGTTCCAGCGCCGCTGGGCCGCCCGCTACCCGGACGTCGAGCTGCAGCTGATCCGCACCAACTCCGGCACCGGCGGGCTCGCCGAGGGCCTGTGCGACCTGGCCGTGGTCCGCACCCCGCCCGACGAGCGGCGCTACGCCAGCGCCGTGGTGGGCCGGGAACGGCGCTTCTGCGCGGTCGCCGCCGACGACCCCTGGGCCCGGCGCCGCTCGATCCGGCTCGACGAGGTCCGCGACCGCACCGTGGCCATCGACCGCCGCACCGGCACGACCACCACCGGCCTGTGGCCGCCCGGGACCGAGCCGGCGGTCGAGCACATCCACGACATCGACGACTGGCTGGCGGTGATCGCCACCGGCCGCTGCGTCGGCATCACCCCCGAGAGCACGGTCACCCAGTACGGCCGCCAGGGCATCGCCTTCCGCCCCCTGCGCGACGCCGACCCGGTCCCGGTCTGGATCATCTGGCGCCGCCAGGACCCCCACCCGGCCACCCACGCCGCCGTCGCCCTCGCCGCCGACCTGTTCAGGGCCGCCGGGGGAGGAGGCAGGTGACGCGCTCGCGGAACAGCTCCAGCTGGGCCAGCTCGTCGCCGAGCGGCCAGACGAAGATCCGCCGCGCTCCGGCGTCCACGAACGCCGCCAGCCGCTCGGCGCACACCTCGGCCGGGCCGATCAGCAGGGGGGCGGAGCGCAGCGCCTCGACCGGGCGGTGCAGCATCGGCGCGAGCACGTCGCCGAGGGTCCGCTCGGCGTCGGCCTCGTCCTCGGTGACGTGCAGCCAGGTCGTGGCGATCGCGCTCGGGAACCGCTCCGGCGGCCTGCCGGCGCGCCGGAGCTCCTCGGCGAGCCGGTCGAGGGCGTCGGCGAAGCGGCCCGGGGTGGTGTTGTAGGCCGAGGCGAGCCATCCGTCGCCGAGGCCGGCGACCCGCCGCAACCCCACCGGCGAGCCCCAGCTCGCGACCCAGATCGGCGGGCCCGGCCGTTGCGCCGGCCGGGGTTCGAGCAGCACCCCGCGGGTGGAGTAGAACTCGCCCTCGAACTCGTCGCCGCCGTGGAGCAGGGCGCGCAGCACCTGCACGGCCTCGTCGAACCGGCGCCAGCGCTCCTGGAAGCCGATGCCGGCGGCGGCGTAGTCGTCGGCCGAGGACCCGGGGCCGACCCCGGCGACCAGGCGCCCGCCGGAGAGGAGGTCGATGGCGGCCAGGGTCTTGGCCAGCGGCACCGGACCGCGCAGCACGGGGAGGCTGGCCGTGGTGACCAGGGTCATGTCCTGGGACGCCTCGATGAGCGCGGCCAGGGCGGTCGGTCCGTCCAGCCAGGGCCGGCCGAACAGGAGGTGGTCGTTGGCGCAGAGGTAGCGGTAGCCGAGCCTCGACGCCGCGCGGGCATAGGCCGCGAGCGCCGGCAGCGACGGTGACGTCCCGAGGCCGATCAGCGGCAGGTGGGCGCCGTACTCCACCTCGTGGGCTGCGGTCATGACCCCGGACGCTACAACCACACCGGCTTGCGGACGACCGCCTCCAGGTAGTCGAGCCGCAGCACCAGGGAGTCGCCCTCGGACACGTCGAAGCGCCTGGCCAGGACCAGCAGCTCGGCCTTGAGGGCGCCGGCCTGGCCGGGCCCCAGCGCCTGCATCGCCATGGCCGTCGGGCCGTGGAAGCTGGCGAGGAACTCCACCTGGTGCTCGGCCGAGGGGAAGCGCCACAGGAAGCTGCGCCGCGGGGCGGTGATGGCCACCTCGGGCCCGAACAGCTCGCGCAGCCGCTCGCTGGTGCCGCAGGGCATCGGCTCCTCGAGCCCGGCCGGCCCCCGGAGATGCCGGCCGACGGCGGCGAACAGCTCGCCGACGTAGCCGTCGGGGGTCCAGGCGACCATGCCGATCCGCCCGCCCGGCCGGCACACCCGCAGCAGCTCGCCGGCCGCGTCGCCATGGCCGGGGGCCGACATGGCGTCGCCGACCGACAGCACCGCCTCGAAGGAGCCGTCGGGGAAGGGGAGGTCCCAGGCGTCGCCCTCCAGGAAGGCGACCTCCAGTCCTTCGGCCTCGGCGCGGCGCCGGGCCGGCCCCAGCAGCTCGGGAACGTCGACGCCGACGGCCCGGCAGAAGCGGCGGGCGGCCGCCAGGGCGGCGTTGCCGCTGCCGCAGGGCACGTCCAGCACCCGCTCACCCGCCTGCAGGTCGACCGATTCACACAGCAGCTCGCCGATGAGCAGCGTCCGCGATCCGATGGCGGCGGGGTCGCCCAGCGGCCGGCCGGGCTGGCATGGCTGCCTGGTTGGGCTGGTGCGCACAGCGCTCCTCTCGTGGGGCGGTGGGTCAAGGCTCGCCGGTGGAGGAGATCAGGTCAAGTTACGCTTTCTGAATACTGATAAGCTTTGCTTATGCTCGATCCGCGCCGGCTCCGGGTGCTGCGGGAGGTCGCCGCCCGCGGCTCGTTCTCGGCCGCGGCCGAGGCGCTCGCGTTCACCCAGTCGGCGGTCAGCCAGCAGGTCGCCGCCCTCGAGCGCGAGACGGGCACCACGCTGGTCGAGCGCGGCGTGCGACCGGTGCGCCTCACCGACGCCGGCCGGGCCCTGATCGTGCACGCCGAGGCGGTCCTCGCCCGCCTGGACGAGGCGCAGCAGGAGCTGGCGGAGCTCGCCGGGCTGCGGCGGGGCCGCCTTCGGCTGGCCAGCTTCCCCACCGCCATCGCCACCCTCGTCCCCCGCGCCATCGCCCGCTTCCACCAGCGCCACCCCGACGTCGACCTGCACGTGCTCGACGACCACCACCACGGGGTCCTCGAGCGCCTCGCCCGCTGGGAGCTCGACCTCGCCCTCATCTACGACCACCAGGCCCTGCCCGAGCCCGAGGTGCAGCTGGAGCGCACCCACCTGCTGGATGACCCGTTCGACCTGGTCACGCCGGAAGGCCACCCGCTCGCCCGCCGGCCATCGGTCGCCCTCGAGGACCTGGCCGGCGAGACTTGGATCGGCGGCACCCCCGGCGGCGCCTACGCCCGCATCGTCCTCCACACCTGCCAGGCGGCCGGCTTCGAGCCCCGCCTCGCCTTCGGCAGCGACGACTACAACGCGGTCCAGGCCTTCGTCGCCGTCGGCCTGGGGGTCGCC
>DASZON010000367.1:0-10504 GCA_035550755.1 Actinomycetota bacterium
CGCAAGTTCCTGCGCACGCCCCAGCTGGTGGTCGTCGGGACCATCCAGAGCGCCCTGTTCCTGCTCATCTTCCGCTACGTGTTCGGCGGGGCGATCACCGCCGGCGGCCTCGACTACGTCGACTTCCTGGTCCCCGGGTTCATCACCACCGGGCTGCTGTTCGCCGGCATGGGCGCGGCCGCCGGGGTGGCCGAGGACCTCGAGCAGGGCTTCGTCGACCGGCTCCGCTCCCTGCCCATCCCCCGCGGCTCGGTCCTGGCCGGCCGGGCCCTCGCCGACACCGCCCTGCTGGTGTGGAGCCTGGCCATCACCACGGCGGTCGGGTTCGCGGTCGGCTTCCGGCTCCACGGCAGCCTGGCCGACGCCCTGGTCGCCTTCGGCCTGCTGCTGGTGTTCGGGTTCGCCTTCGAGTGGATGTTCATCACCCTGGGGCTGGTCGCCGGCACCCCCCAGGCCGCCCAGGGCCTGGCCCTGATGGTGTTCCCGCTCACCTTCGTGTCCAGCGCCTACGTGCCGGTCGAGTCGATGCCCGGCTGGCTGCAGGCGGTGGCCGAGCACCAGCCGATCACGGTGATGGTCGACGCCATCCGGGTCCTCACCCAGGGACCGGCCGCCGAGGCCATGCTCGGCCACAGCGCCGGCTTCTACGTGACCCGCTCCCTGGCCTGGTCCGCGGCCATCCTGGCGGTGTTCGTGCCGCTGGCCGTTGCCCGCTACCGGCGGGGCTGACCGACCAGGCTGCGCGGGCTGACCGTTGCCACCAGGCGGCGGCGCCAGCCCAGCCGGCCGGCCAGGCTGGACCTGGCGCTGCGCGCCAGCTGTCTGGCCCGGTCGGCCTGGTCGCCGTCCGGCTCCGCGGCCCCGTACTCGGCCCGCTCGAACAGCCGGGTCAGCTCGACCAGGGAGTCGGCGTCGCCGGCGAAGTCCTGGTTGAGGCGGCGGGCGTAGGCGGCCGGCGTCTCCGCCCCCCGCCGGCCGATGCCGGCATCCCGGGCCCAGCCGGTCACCTCCGCGTACGACTCGGCCACGGCGTCGCGGGGCCGGCGGCCCACCCGGCGCCTGGCCAGCAGGGTGCGGCCCCACTTGATGCCGGGGACCAGGGCCACCAGCAGGACCACGGCCGCGCCGGCCCGGACCAGCGGCCGCTCCAGCAGGCCCCGCTCCGCGCCGCCGCCGGCCAGCGGGTCGGACTCGGCCGCCGGGTCGGTCTCGGGGCGGATCGTGCGGGGGGTGGTGGAGGCCGGGCTGTTCTCGGGCTGCTCGATGGTCGGCGGGCCGGCGTTGCCGCCCGGCACCCTCCCGGCCGGGGTGGTGTAGATGGGCAGGGTCACCGTGCCGTCAGACCGCGGGGTCGGCTCGAAGGGGGTCCAGCCGGCCCGGGGGAACCACAGCTCGGGCCAGGCGTGGGCGTCGTGGGTGGTGACCTGCTCGTAGTTCTTGTCGACGATCTCGCCGGAGGTGAAGCCGACCGCCACCCGGGAGGGGATCCCGACCTCGCGGGCCATCATCGCCATGGCGATGGCGAACTGCTCGCAGTAGCCCTCCCGGACCTCGGTCAGGAACCGGCGCAGCTGGTTGCCCCCGGACGCCAGCGACGGCACGTTGAGGTTGTAGCGGAACTCGCTCGAGCGCAGGTAGTCCTGGATGGCCAGGGCCGCCTCGAAGGGGGTGTCGGCCTTCTTGGCCTCGACCACCGCCCGGGCCCGGTCGCGCACCTCCTGGTCGAGGTTGCCGGTGTCGGTGTAGGGCGCCATCTCCGGGTAGTCGTGGTAGTCGATCGGCCCGTCGAGGTCGGACGCCTCGATCTCGGGGACCTGGGAGACGACCGTGTAGGTGAACCCCTGGCGCAGCCGCCGGTTGACGGTGAGGCTGGCGAAGGTCGGGTTGGCCAGCACCCGCCGGCCGGCGTCGACGCGGATGGGGGCGGTCGCCGCCGGCAACCAGAACGAGCCCAGCTCCTGGATCTGGACCTCCTGGGTGACCTGGGTCGTCCGCAGCTCCGGGTCCAGGTCGCCGGCCAGCGGGCCCACGAACTGGGTCAGGTTGGCGCGGGGGTCGCTGGAGGGGGCGAAGTCGGTGCCGTCGAAGCGGTCGTAGACCATCAGCCGCCAGCGCTCGCGCCGGGTGGTCCGGGCCCGGAACATCGGCACGTCCTCCTGGGCGGTGAGCCGGGTCCGCAGGGACACGAACGGGTTCAGGGCCACCCCGGTGTCGCCCCCGGCGCGCTCCTTGAGGTCGAGGGCCCCCTGCTGGCCGTAGCCGGGCAGCAGCCAGGGCACGGTCAGGGCGCACAGCCCGGCGGCCAGGGCCAGCCAGCGGCCGGTCTGGGCGGCCGGGGTCAACGGCAGCCGCCAGCCGGCCCCGGGCCGGCTGCGGGCGTGCGACACCCAGCGGCCCCAGGTGGCCAGCCGGGCCCGGCCCTCGAACAGCAGCAGCCCGGCCGCCCCGAGCAGGAACCAGGCCGTGTACCAGGCCGGGCTGGTGGGCCGGATGACGGCCGGGAAGACGAACAGCCCCAGGGCCGGGACCAGGGCCAGCAGGGGCTGGCGGGCCCGGAAGGCGAGCCCGTCGGCGGCCGTGGCCACCGCCCAGGCGCCGGCGCAGGTGAGCAGGACGAACTCGGTCGTCACCTCCACCGGGGCGGCCTGCTCGCTGACCGCGGTCATGGCCGAGGAGGCGGCCCGGGCCATCTCGGCCAGGGTCTCGCGGGTCGGCAGGACCACCAGCAGGGTGCCGGGGAAGAGCAGGATCCCGGCCACGACCACGAACCCGACGACCATGGCGGCCAGGGACAGCAGCTGGCCGACGCCGAGGCGGCGCAGCAGGGCGGCCAGCCCGAGGGCGGCGGCCATGGTCAGCCAGGTCGGCAGCAGCCAGGCGTTGCCGGCGTACAGCCGGCTCAGCGACAGCGAGGCCCCGGCCAGCAGGCCGGCCAGGGCTAGCGCCTGTGCGTAGTCAGTGTTGCGCGCCCCAGCGGGGCTGTCAGTCGTCGCCACGGGTCGTCCAGTGGTTGGGTGCGGGAGAGCATCGCCGTGCGCCAGCCCGCCCGGTCGAGCAGGGTGGCGATGCCGGCGGCCTGGGCGTCGGCGGCGGCCACCTCGCGGGCGGCCAGCCCGAGCCAGCTGTCGGTGCGGACCAGCAGGCCGAGGGCGCCGCCGAAGCCGAGCCGGCAGCGGGCCAGGGCGGCCGCCTCGTCCGAGGAGGGGACCCCGAGCACGGCCACCAGCAGCCCCTCGCCGGCCGACCGGGACAGCCGGGTGGCCATCGGCACCAGCGAGGGCGTCGAGGTCGGCTCGACGCTGGCCAGGAAGTCGAGGATGGCCGTGCCCTGGTCGGCCATCCCGGCCGGCCGGACCGAGCGGCCGTCGTCGGCGACCAGGGCCAGGTCGTAGCCGGAGCGCCCGAGCCGCAGGGCGATCGAGGCCGCCGCCGACACCGCCCGCTCGAACGACGCCCGGCCGCCCTGGCCGCGGTGGGCGGCCAGCCGCAGGTCGATGGCGATCACCGCCCGGGCCTGCCAGGGGCGCTCCTCCTGGCGGATCATGAGCTGGCCCTTCTTGGCCGACGACCGCCAGTGGACCTTGCGCAGGTCGTCGCCGTCGCGGTACTCGCGGGTGGTGTAGAACTCGTCGCCCTGGGAGAACAGGTAGCGGATCCTGGTCGCGGCCGAGGAGGCCAGCTCGCCGCCGAGGCCGGGGGCGGTCAGGGGCTCGACCCGGGGATGGACGATCACGTCGGTGGCCCCGGCCAGCTCCGAGGTGACCTGGGCGAGCCCGAACGGGTCGGCCAGGCGCACGGCCATGGGGCCGACCGAGTAGCGGCCCCGGGCGGCCGCCCGCACCTCGTAGCTGAGCAGCTGGCGGTCGCCGCCGGGGATCCCGGGGACCACGAACCGGGCCCCGGGACCGAGCTGGTAGGGGAGCCGGTCCTCGAGCAGGAGCACCCCCGTCTCCAGCCGGGTCGGGTTGTCGAGGCGGACGGTGACCGCGATCCGGTTGCCGACCGAGGTCCGCACCGGCCGTACCGTGCGGCTGGAGGCGAGCCGGGAGTTGCCCCAGGTGACCACGGCCAGCGCCCCCAGGGGCAGGGCCAGGGCGGCCACAGCCAGCATGTACAGCTCGGCCACGCCGGTCAGGCGGCCGGCCACGTACAGCGCGGCCGCGGCCGCGGCGAAGCCCGCCGCCCGCGGGGTGAACGCCTTCAGCAAGCCGGCCCAGCCCCTAGCTCTGCTCGCGACCGCGGATGGGGATGGGCACGTACTCGACGATGTCGGCCAGCACGTCGGCGGCGGTGCGGCCGATCATCTGGGCCTCGGGGGCGGTGATCAGCCGGTGGGCCAGGACCGGGGTGACCAGCTCCTTGACGTCGTCGGGGACCACGTAGTCGCGGCCCGAGACCGCCGCCGCCGCCCGGGTCGCCCGCAGCAGGGCCAGGGCGGCCCGCGGGCTCGCCCCCAGGGCCAGGTCGGCGTGGTCGCGGGTCGCCCGGACGAGGTCGACGATGTAGCGCTTGAGGGTGTCGGCGACGTGGACGGTGTTGACCCCGGCGATCATCTCGGCCACGGTCGGGGCGTCGGCCACCGGCTGCAGCTCGGTGAGCAGGGTGGCGTTGCGCCCGTGGGTCTCCAGGATCTCGATCTCGGCCTGGCGGGTCGGGTAGCCGATGTTGAGCTCGAGCATGAACCGGTCCCGCTGGGCCTCGGGCAGGGGATAGGTGCCCTCGTGCTCGATCGGGTTCTGGGTGGCGATCACCATGAACGGCACCCCGAGCTGGTAGGTGATCCCGTCCACGGTCACCTGCCGCTCCTCCATGGACTCGAGCAGGGCCGCCTGGGTCTTGGGCGAGGCCCGGTTGATCTCGTCTCCGAGGACGATGTTGGCGAAGATCGCCCCCGGCTTGAACTCGAAGTCGCCCCGCTCCTGGTTGAACACGCTCACCCCGGTGACGTCCGAGGGCAGCAGGTCGGGGGTGAACTGGATGCGGCGGACCGAGCAGTCGATGGAGCGGGCCAGGGCCTTGGCCAGCATGGTCTTGCCGACCCCGGGGACGTCCTCGATCAGCAGGTGGCCCTCGGCCAGCAGGGCGATCAGGGCCAGGCGGACCACGTCCGTCTTGCCCTCGATGACCCGCTCGATGTTGGCCCGGATCTTGTCGAAGGAGGCGGCGACGTCGTCCATGCCGCCCGTATCGGGGCGCGTGGTGGCCACCCGAGCGGGCTCCTTTCCTCGGCACTGAGCACAACGATTGTAGGCGCGACATATAAGGAAGGGGTGAGAACGGGGGGCCGGTGTTCTATATCCTCCCCCCGTGCCAACCGCCACCGACACCAGGGCAAGGCTGCTCGTCGCGGCCCGTCAG
Source organism: Actinomycetota bacterium (assembly GCA_035550755.1). Classification (GTDB taxonomy): domain Bacteria; phylum Actinomycetota; class CALGFH01; order CALGFH01; family CALGFH01; genus CALGFH01. The sequence goes on from DASZON010000367.1 coordinate 5,359, forward strand.
GCCTTCGCCGAGCTGGGCTACGGCAAGGCCCGGGTCGAGGACGTGGTGGCCAGGGCCGGGGTCGGCCACGGCACCTTCTACGCCTACTTCAAGAACAAGCGGGCCGCCCTGGCCGCCCTCATCTCCGAGAACGCGGCCACCCTGGTCGAGCTGGCCGGCCAGCCGTGGCGGCCCGGCGACGTCCGGGCGAGCCTGGTCGAAGTCCTCGCCGGCCTGTCCGACCTGTACGACCGCGACGCCGACCTGATCGCCCTCTGGACCGAGGCGTCGATCCAGGACCCCGAGCTGGGCCGGGTCCTGGACGAGGTCCGGCGCCAGTTCGTGGCCCGGATCGCCCGCAACATCGAGCACGCCGCCGGCCAGGGCCTGACCCGCCCGGTCGACCCCCAGACCGCGGCCACCGCACTGGCCGCGATGGCCGAGCAGACGATGTTCCTGCGGGCCGTCCGGGGCGAGCCGCTGGACCGCGACCGCACCGTGGAGACCCTGGCCGACCTCTGGCTGCACGCCCTCTACCGGGAGCGGGCGGCCGGTCTGTCCCCGCCAGGTCCTTAGCGGTACGGTGTCGCCTGCAGTGTCCGCAGCCGGAGGGAACCGTGGACGACCGTCGCAAGGTAGCCCGGTGCGGGGGGACCGACGTGTGGGTCTGGCAGGGCGACATCACCGCCGCCGGCACCGAGGCCGTCGTCAACGCCGCCAACAACCAGGGCTGGCTCGGCTCGGGGGTCGCCGGGGCCATCCGCCGGGCCGCCGGCGACCAGGTCGAGGCCGAGGCCGTGGCCCAGGCGCCCTGGCCGGTCGGGGACGCGGTCCGGACCGGCCCCGGCCGGCTCGCCGACCGCGGCGTCAAGGCCATCCTGCACGCCGCCGCCATGGCCCCGGGCCGCCCGGCCAGCGCCGCCGCCGCCGGCAGCGCCACCGCGGCCGCCCTCCGCCTGGCCGCCGCCGAGGGGCTGACCAGCGTCGCCCTGCCCGCCCTGGGCACCGGGGTCGGCGGGGTCGCCCTGGAGGACGCGGCCGCGGCCATGGGCGCGGCCGTCCGCGACCACGCCGCCGGCCAGACCCCGGTCACCACCGTGGTGTTCGCCCTCTACGACCAGGCGGCCCTCGACCGGTTCGGGGCCGCCCTGGAGCGGGAGCTCGGCCGGGATGGGCGCTGAGGTGGAGGGCCTCGAGACCGGCGCCGGCGACCACCTCGCCGCCGGCGGGCTGCTGGAGCGGATCGTCGCCTGGGCCGGCCAGGTGGTCGGCACCCCCAACGGCTACATCTGCCTGATCGACCCGGACAGCGGCGAGATGGTCCTACGGGTGGGGACCGGCGCCTACACCGAGCTCGTCGGGCTGCGCATGCTCAAGGGCGAAGGCCTCTCCGGCCGGGTGTGGGAGACCAACGCCCCGCTGGCCATCCCCGACTACAGCCGCTGGGAGGGCCGGGTCCGCCAGGCCACCAACGACGCCTTCCGGGCCGTCCTCGGGGTCCCGCTGGTGTCGGGCGGGACGGTCAGCGGCGTGATCGGCCTGGCCTTCTCCCAGCCCGGCCGGGTGTTCTCCTCCGACGAGGTCCAGCAGGTGAGCCGGTTCGCCGAGGTGGCCTCCATCGCCCTCGACAACGCCCGCCTGTACGCCGCCGCCCAGCAGGAGCTGGTCGAACGCCAGAAGGCCGAGCAGCGCTTCCGGACCCTGGTCGAGGAGATCCCGGCGATCGTCTACAGCGAGGAGTTCGAGGTCGGCGGAGCCCGCCAGTACATCAACCGCCAGGTCGAGGTGCTGTTCGGCTTCACCGCCGAGGAGAGCAGCCGGGCCAACTTCTGGAAGACGGCCGTCCACCCCGACGACCTGGAGCGGGTCCTGGCCGAGGAGGCCCGCTGCGAGCGCACCGGCGAGCCGTTCCGGATGGAGTACCGCTGCTTCACCAAGTCCGGCGAGGTCAAGTGGGTCCGCGACCAGTGCGTCCTGGTCCGCGATACGGCCGGCAGGCCGCTGTTCTGGCAGGGCGTGAGCGTCGACATCACCGACACCAAGCGGGCCCTGGAGCACGAGCGGGAGGTGGCCACGCGGCTGCGGTCCCTGGACCGGATGAAGAACACCTTCCTGGACGCCGTCTCCCACGAGCTGCGCACCCCCCTGGCGGCGATCGTCGGCATCGGCCTCACCCTGGAGCACAAGGCCGACGCGCTGGCCACCGAGGACCGCAGCGACCTCTACACCCGGCTGGTGGCCAACGCCCGCAAGCTCGAACGGCTCCTCAACGACCTGCTCGACCTGGACCGGCTCACCCACGGGATCGTCGCCCCCAAGCGCCGGCCGACCGACGTGGCCGCCCTGGCGGCCAGGATCGTCGACGACTGGGCCGTCCTCAACGGCCGCCGACCCAAGGTCGTGGCCGACCAGGTGACCGTCTCCCTTGACCCTGGCAAGGTCGAGCGGATCATCGAGAACCTGCTGGCCAACGCGGCCCGCTACACCGCGCCGGAGACCCCGGTGTGGGTCCGGGTGGAGCAGCCGCCGGACGGCGACGGGGTGCTGCTGGCCGTCGAGGACGCCGGCGCCGGGATCCCGGCCGAGCTGCGCGACAGCGTGTTCGAGCCCTTCCGCCAAGGCCCGGGGGCGCCGCCCCACGCGCCCGGGTTCGGCATCGGCCTGACCCTCGTGGCCCGGTTCGCCGAGCTCCACGGGGGCCGGGCCTGGGTGGAGGAGCGCGACGGGGGCGGCTCCTCGTTCCGGGTCCTGATCCCCGACGCTCCCTGACCCGGCCGGCGCGCTGGAACGCTCACCTCCCCCGTATACTGCTGAGCGGCCCCAGCCATCGCCACGGGAGGGCATGGTGGAGCGAGCGCTCGTCCTCAACGCGTCGTACCAGCCGATCTGCGTCGTGCCGGTCCGGCGGGCGGTGGTGCTGGTGCTCAAGGAGAAGGCCGATGTGCTCGTGTGCGGTGACGGCCTGGTCCGGGGGGCCACGCTCCAACTCCAGGCCCCCAGCGTCATCCGGCTCCGGTACTTTGTGAAGGTGCCGTTCCGAGCCCGGGCCGGGCTCTCCCGTCGAGCGGTGTTCGTGCGCGATGACCACACCTGCCAGTACTGCGGCGAACGCGCCGAGAACGTCGACCACGTGGTGCCCCGCTCCCGTGGCGGCCTTCACGTGTGGGAGAACGTGGTCGCGGCCTGCCGGCGCTGCAACAGCCAGAAGGAGGACCGCCTCCTCCACGAGGCTGGCTTCCGGCTCCGGCGCGAGCCACGGGCGCCCAAGGAGACGCTTTGGATCGTGATCGCCGTCGGCCGCATCGAACCTGGCTGGGTGCCGTACCTGGGCCTGGAGGCCGACGCCGTCCCCGCCTGAGCCTGCGCCGCCCGACCCGCGCCTCCCTCACCGCCTTCGCCGCCACCCTTGCCCCCTGGGCCCTGCCCCTGCTCGCCGGGGCCCTCGGGGCGGTGCTGGCCGTGACCTTCCTGGCCCGCCAGGAGGTCACCATCGGCCCGGCCCGGGTGCGGCTGGAAGCCGGGGCGGCCCTGGTCGGCACCAGCCGCCTGGCCGCGCCCCCGTTCGGGTCGGTATCGGCCCGGACCCACAAGGGACCGATCGCCTTCCGGGCCACCGTGGACGACATCGACGTCAAGCGGCTGGAGCGGCTGCTGGAGGGCGGCCCCGGGCCGCCGGGCTCCGGCAGCCCCCGGCTCGCCGAGCTGGAGGCGACCCTGGGGCCGCTGGAGGACCAGGCGAGGCGGGCCGCCACCGGGTTCCTGGTCCGGATCGCCGTCCTCGGGCTCGGCGGCGGCCTGGCCGGGGTGCTGCTGTTCCGCCGAAGGACCCGCCAGCGGCTGCTGCGCTGCGGCCTCGGCGGCCTGATCGTCACCGTGGTGCTGCTGGGGCCGGCCCTGGCCACCTACGACCTGGCCGCCTTCCGGGCGCCCCGCTATGACGGGGCGCTGGAGTACGCCCCGGCCCTGATCGGCGACGTCCGCACCGGCCTCGACCGGCTGCGCACCCTGCGCGAGGAGATGGTCCGCATCGGGCAGAACCTCGACCGGGCGTATGCCGCCCTGGCCAACCCGGTGGGGGAGCTGGACGGCAACGGCACCGTGCGGATGCTGCACGTCTCCGACATGCACCTCAACCCGGCCGGCTTCGACCTGGCCGTCCGCCTGGCCGACCAGTTCGACGTGGCCGCGGTGGTCGACACCGGCGACATGGGGACCTGGGGGCTGCCCAGGGAGCCGCAGATCGCGACCAACGTCGGCCGCTTCGACGTGCCGTACCTGTTCGTCAAGGGCAACCACGACGACGACGACATGGTCAAGGCGGTGGCCGCCAACGACAACGCCCGGGTCCTGGACGGCACCGGCACCGAGGTCGCCGGCATCCGCTTCTTCGGGGTCGCCGACCCCACCTTCACCCCCGGCAAGGGCAGCCAGGTGGAGGAGTTCGAGGAGCTCAAGGAGGCCCGCAGCGTCGGCGTGGGCGAGACCCTCGACCGCCAGGCCCTGCGGCCCGACGTCCTGCTGGTCCACGACGGCCGCCTGGCCAGCTACGCCCGCGGGCACGTGGCCACCGTGCTGGACGGGCACCTGCACCGCTTCGGCACCGAGGTCACCAACGGCACCCGCAGCCTGACGAGCGGCACCACCGGCGCAGCCGGCCCCGACAACTTCCGGGCCGCCGACCCGCCCCCGGCCGACGCCGAGGTCGTCTACTTCGACCCCGCCACCCGGCGGCCGGTGGCCGTGGACCGCATCACCGTCCGGCTCCCGGGGGTGTCGTTCTCGGTCGAACGGGAGCTGCTCCCCGAGGGTGCCACCGCCTTCACCCCCAACCCCGTCGAGGTCCCCCCTGACCTCGTCCTGACCCCCGGCGCCCAGGGCGGCTGAGGCCTCGCTCCTTCCCTCCCAGTGGAGGCAAGTGGAGAATCGGCCACGCTTCCGGTGTGAGCCCATTTCTGGGTGCTGATCCCCATTTTCCCTGGTCAAATGGCCTCTCTATGTGGCCGCACATGCATTGACGGTGGGTGGTCGGTGGAGTAAAGTGGCGCCAAGTGGAGGGCACGGGGGAGGGGAGCGGCGCTGTTCATCGGCACCTACGACCACTCCCTGGATCCAAAGGGCCGGGTGATCCTCCCGCGCAAATTCCGGGACGAGCTGGGGCAGGACATGG
>DASZON010000368.1:0-1656 GCA_035550755.1 Actinomycetota bacterium
GGCAGCATGTAGTTGAGCTGGGCCAGCTCGACCTGGGCCTTGCCCTCCCGGCTGGTGGCGTGCTGGGCGAAGATGTCGAGGATCAGCACGGTCCGGTCGATCACCTTGGCGTCGACCAGCTCCTCCAGGTGGCGCAGCTGCCCTGGGGACAGCTCGTCGTCCATGATGACGGTGTCGGCCCCCAGCGCCTTGACGGTCGCGGCCAGCTCCTTGGCCTTGCCCTTGCCGATGAAGGTGCCGGCGTCCGGGCGGGCCCGGCGCTGGACCATGGAGTCCAGGACCTCGGCCCCGGCCGTCTCGGCCAGCCGGTGCAGCTCCTCCACCGACCGCTCGGCCTGCCCCACCGAGCCGTCCACGGCCACGCCGACCAGGATCACCCGCTCCAGCCGGAGCTTGCGCAGCTCGACGAGCTTGACCTCGTCGGCCGGTCGGGCGGCGGGGGTGGTGGCGGGCCCGCCGTCGGTCCGGCGGGCGTCAGTCTCAGTCAATGTGTTCTCGGTCATCCCGTCCACCGTAGCGGGTCGCCGCAATCCGTCCCACCGAATTCAACCCGCGCCGCCCGCGGTCCCGCTCGGGCCCGACCCACCGGCCTCGGCCCCCTACCGGCCGACCAGGGCCTTGCGGACCCGCTCGCAGCCTTCCTCGAGGCGGGCGTCGGGGATGGTGATGGACAGGCGGATGTAGCCCTCGCCGCTGGGGCCGTAGCCGGTGCCGGGGGCGACGACCACCCCGGCCTCGTCCAGGAGCCGGGCGGTGAAGTCGACGCTCGACTCGCCTGGCGGGGTGGGCAGCCACACGTAGAGGGCGCCCTTGGGGGCGTCGACCTTCCAGCCCGCGTCCCAGAACACCTCCATGATCCGGTCCCGGCGGCGCCGGTAGGTCTCCAGCAGCCCTGGGAGGTGCGGCATGCCACTCTCCAGGGCGGCGACCCCGGCCCGCTGCACGGCGTTGAAGATGCCCGAGTCGATGTTGGTCTTGACCCGGCCGAGGGCCTCGATCGCCACCGGGCTGCCGACCGCCCAGCCGATCCGCCAGCCGGTCATGTTGAAGATCTTGGACAGTGACCCGAATTCGAGGGCGACGTCGGCGGCGCCGGGAACCTGGAGGATCGAGGGGGCGACGAAGCCGTCGTAGGTGATCTCGGAGTAGGCGTTGTCGTAGGCCAGCAGCAGGTCCCGGTCGGAGGCGAACCCGACGGCCGCCTCCAGCTGCCCGGCGGTGGCCACGGCCCCGGTCGGGTTGGACGGGTAGCAGAGCCACAGCAGCTTGGCCCGCGGGGCGGTGGCCGGGTCGATGGCGGCCAAGTCCGGGAACCAGCCGCTCTCGGCGGTGAGCGGGATGTGCACCGGCTCGCCGCCGGCCAGGATGGTCCCGACCTCGTAGACCGGGTAGCCGGGCTCGGTCACCAGCACCTGGTCGCCAGGGTCGACGAACGCCCACGGCAGGTGGGCGATCCCTTCCTTGGACCCGATCAGGGGCAGCACCTGGTTGCCGGGGTCGAGCTCGACCCCGAAGCGGCGCGCGTAGAAGTCGGCCACCGCCCGCCGGAACGCCGGCAGCCCGAAGTAGCTCGGGTACTGGTGGGTCGAGGGGTCGGCGGCCGCCCGGGCCAGCTCCTCGACCACGAACTCCGGGGTGGGCAGGTCGGGGTCGCCG
>DASZON010000369.1:0-10728 GCA_035550755.1 Actinomycetota bacterium
GAAGGAACGCGAGCGGGGCGCCCGGCCGCCGGTGTGCCAGTACTGCGCCGCCATCGCCGACACCACCGGTCCCGGGCTGCCGATGGGCTGGACCATCCAGTCGGGGGTGCGCGGCTGGACCTACCTGTGCGCGTCCTGCACGCGCTCCAACCTGCGCTCCATCGAGTCGCGGCTGTTCGACCGGAACGCCCTGGGGTTCGGCACCGCCAACTGAACCTCGAGTTCAGCGTCCGGCCTCATCCACAGCCCGCTGCCGCCGCGGCCCGCCGCCCGTGCTTCGTGGCCGGGCTGGCGGGGTAGCAAGCCGGCCGACAGACAGCGAGGAGGCTGGTATGCCCAGGAACAGCAAGCCCAGCAAGGACGAGGACCTGCCGGGCACGCTGCAGCGGTCACCGGCCAAGGCCCGGCGCACCTACCGGGAGGCGCACGACAGCGCGGTCGAGACCTACGGCGAGGGGAGCGGGCCCACCGCACCGCCTACTCGGCCGTGAAGCACTCGTTCGAGAAGAAGGGCGACCACGGCCGAGCTGGCCGAGGCCATCGGCAAGAAGCAGTAGCCAACCGGAGGAGCGACATCTTGGAGCGAGGAAGCGACAAGCACAGCCCCCGGGTCGACGAGGAGCTGGACCACGAGACCCGGTCCCTCCAGCAGGGGGCGCCAGTCGAGAGCCGGGTCGAGGAGCACCGGGAGCAGGAAGGTCCGGGTGAGGACCAGCCGACCCCGGAGTCGCGGCTCCACGAGGAGCCCGCCTCCCTGGACCTCGACGACGCCGAGGCCAGGTCCGACATCGCCCGGTACCTCGACCCCGCCGCCTTCCCGGCCGACCGCGACGCCCTGCTGGACAACGCCGAGGCCAACAACGCCCCCGAGGTGGTGCTGGAACGGCTCCAGGCCCTCCCGGCCGGCCGCACCTATGAGCGCCTCCCCGACGTCTGGGCCGCCCTGGGCGGCACGGTCGAGCACCGGTTCTGACGGGCCGGGGCGACCTGGGGGCTGTGGACAGCCGCCCCCGGGGGCGGGCCGACGGGGTTAGGGTGGAGTCTGCGCGATGCGCATGCCCAGCCGAAGCCGATGCTCGTCACGAGGAGGACGATCGATGACCGACGCCGTGCCCGAGGCTGACGCTCTGGAGCAGCGCCAGCCCCTGCTGGATCGGGACCTCCCCGAGCAGGTCCCCGAGATCGACGTCGAGGTCCCCGAGGAGGACGCCTTGGAGCAGGCGATGCCGGTGCCCTTCGACGAGGACGACGCGCCGCGCTGACCGGCCGGCTGGCGGCTGAACGGCCACGTCGTGCCGGTGACGATCTTCCAGGACCGGGTCGAGGCCGGGGACGTCCTGGCCGAGCGGCTCCGGGACTACGCCGGCCGCCCGGACGTGCTCGTGCTCGCCCTGCCCCGGGGCGGGGTGCCGGTGGCGGCCCGGGTCGCCGAGGCCCTCGGGGCGCCCCTTGACGTCTTCATGGTCCGCAAGCTGGGTGTCCCCGGGCACGAGGAGCTGGCCATGGGCGCGATCGCCTCGGGCGGGGTCCGGGTCGTGAACGAGCAGGTCGTCGACCGGCTCGGGCTGGGCGAGGCGGTCCTGGACCAGGTGGCCGAGGCCGAGGGCCGCGAGCTGGCACGCCGCGAGCGGAGCTACCGCGAGGGCCGGGGTCCGCCCGAGCTGACCGGGCGGGTGGTCATCCTGGTCGATGACGGCCTCGCCACCGGCTCGACCATGCGCGCCGCGGTGGCCGCCGCCCGCCTGCTGCACCCGGCCCGCGTGGTGGTCGCGGTCCCGACCGCGCCCGCCTCCACCTGCCAGCGCCTCCGCGAAGAGGCCGACGAGGTCGTCTGCGCCACCACCCCGCGCCCGTTCCGGGCCGTCGGGTACTCCTACCGGTCGTTCCCCCAGACCACGGACCGCGAGGTCACCGAGCTGCTCCGCTCCGCCCGGACCGCCCTGCCGGGGGGCGGTGACCCTAGCCGAGGGTGATGACGACGCTGCCGACCTTCTGGCCCGTCTCGACGTAGCGGTAGGCCTCGACGATCTGGTCGAGCGGGTACCGGCGGTCGATCAGCGGCCTGAAGGCGCCGGTGGCCATGAGGTCCCTGAGGTGGCGCATCACGGCGGCCGGGTCGCGCTGGACCGGGATCGGGAACACGACCTTGCGGCCGCCGAACAGGGGCGTGACCAGGGCCATGACGGGGTTCTGGGAGAGCGGGCCCAGGTCGGACGACACATAGATCCCCCGGGGGCGCAGCAGCCGCCGGCAGCGGGCGAACGAGCTCTTGCCGACGGCGTCCAGGACCCGGTCGTAGGTCTGACCGTCCCTGGTGAAGTCCTCGGCCGTGTAGTCGATGACCCGGTCGGCGCCCAGCCCCGTGACCAGGCCCATGTGGGCGGTGGAGCAGACCGCGGTCACCCTGGCCCCGAGCTCCACCAGGAGCTGGACGGCCGCCGAGCCGATGGCCCCGGTGGCGCCGTTGACGAGCACGTCCTGTCCGGGCTGGACCCCGGTGCCCCGGATCATCGAGAGGGCGTAGTGGGCTCCCTCGGTGCCGGGCGCGGCCTGCTCGTAGGTGAGGTTCGCCGGCATGGTGGCGACCGAGCCGCGCTCGGGGACGGCCAGATACTCGGCGTGGGCGCCGAACCGGTTCTGGCTGAACCCGAACACCTTGTCACCCGGCCGGAACGCGCTGGCCCCGCCGCCCACCGCCTCGACCTCGCCGGCGAACTCGTTGCCGAGGACGGTCACCCGCGGCCGGCGCAGCCCGACGAACAACCGGTAGAGGAACGGCTTGGCCGCCCGCACGCCGCAGTCCGTCCGGTTCACCGTGGTCGCGTGGACCCTGACCAGCAGCTCGTCGTCCTTGAGGACGGGCCTGTCCACCTCGGCGACCCGGACGACCTCCGGCCCGCCATACCGGTCGCGCACCGCCGCTCTCACGGGCGGGCACCGTCGGGCACTAGGTGGCCTCCGGCTCGGGCCGCCGCCGCTCGTCCGGCGGGGCCGGGCCGAGGAGGGCCGAGGCGGCCGGCTCGGCGTAGGTGACGCCGGTCAGGGTGTCGCCGTCGAAGGTCAGGGTGGTGACGCTGGCCAGGGTGCACCGGCGCCACCCGGGCAGGTGGGTGAGGCGGCGGCGTTCGAAGGCCAGGCGGGCGACCCAGATGGGCGCCTGGTGGGAGACGAGGACGACGTGGTGGCCCTGGAACTCGGCCCGGACGGCGTCGACCACGGCATGGACCCGCTCGACCATGTCGACGTTGCGCTCGCCCCAGGACGGCGTGCGGAGGTCGCGGAGCTGCCACCAGATCTTCGGGTGGCGGAGGATGTACCAGACGACGTTCCCGGCCACCCCCTCGAACACGTTGCTGGTCTCGATCAAGCGTAGATCGGTGCGGACCTCGAGGCCGTGGCCGTCGGCGATCGGGGTGGCGGTCTGCTGGGCCCGCTCCAGCGGGCTGGCGACCACGGCGGCCACCGGCTCGTTGGCGAAGCGCCCGGCCAGCAGGGTCGCCTGCGCCTGGCCCCGGAGCGACAGGTGGTAGCCGGGCAGGCGCCCGTAGAGCACCCGGCGAGGATTCTCCACCTGCCCGTGACGGACCAGGTGAATGACGGTCTCGGGCACGCACGCATCCTCGAGGGTCGGGAACGGCGGCTGTGATGGTAGCAGCGGCCCCACGGCCGTCGTGGCGGGAGGCGGAGGCGGGTCGCGGGCGGGGGTCCGATGGGTCGTGGGGCGGTCGTGGGCGGGGCCGCCTATGCTGCGGGTATGGCCCCGTCCCGCCGCGCTCCGATGATCCATCCGACCGATCAGCCACCCCCCGAGGCCCCCTACCGCCCCGGGTGGGTACCCCGCCGCGAACCAGTCTGGAACGGCTCCGACCAGGCCGGTGGGACGGCAGGGTCCGCCGGCAGGAGTGAGCGCTCGACCTCGCTGCTCAGCCTCTCCCCGCCCAGCACCAGCGACCCGACCGCCCCCGCCGACCCCGCCGCATCGCTCGGGCCGGTGCGACCCCCCTGGGCGCTTCCGGCCGCCCTGATCGCCATGGCGGTCGTCTACCCGGCGGCGTTCTACTTCCAGGTGGTGCCGTTCTGGTCGGCGATGGTGGCGTTCTCGGCGTTCTCGTGGTGGGCGGCGTGGCACCCCTACTTCCGGGTGCGGTTGCGGCCGACTCGCCGGCTCGTCGCCATGGGGGTGCTGTCCGGGGTCGGGCTCTATCTACTCTTCCTGGCGGGGGCGCTGGCGGTGCGGGAGACGCCGCTGTGGCCGTGGGTCGAGCGGGTGGTCGACCTGACCCACTCGACCGCACCCGGGGGGCTGGCGGCGCTGGTGATCGTGTTCGCGACCTCGCCGAGTGAGGAGGTGCTGTGGCGGGGGGCGGTGTTCGCCCGGCTGACCAGGCGGTACGGGGCGGGGTGGCGGCCGGTGGTGCTGACCACGGTGGCCTACGCGGGGTTCGTGGCCACCTCGGGGAGCGTGGTGCTGCCGCTGGCGGCGCTGATCTGCGGGACGGTGTGGGCCAGGCAGCGGCAGGTCACGGGGAGCATCGTGCCGTCGCTGGTGTCCCACGCCCTGTGGTCGTTGCTGATGTTCCTCTACATCCCGGGGCTGAGCCCGTGACCGAGGTCAGTTCTTGAAGGCGTCCGGGCTGTAGTTCCAGGGCTGGCCGCGGGCGATCTGGAAACGGCTGCCGACCTCGGGGTCGCGGTCGATGCCGACGATCTGCTGGCACTTGGGGCACTTCCAGCGCTCGAAGCCATAGGCCGAGCTCTCCAGCTCCATGCGCGAGCCGCACTTGTCACAGACCTCGCGCTGCAGGGTCGGGGTGGCGGTGCCGCTGTCGTCGGTGCCCATAGTCGTCGTCTCCTTGCTCCCCCCGGTCTGCGCCGGGACGCACCACCAGCATGGCCTAACTCAGCCGAAGTTGCATCCCTTCGGAGGCAACTTCCGCATACCGATCTGGCATCCGCCGGGTCGGCTAGGCCGCCTACCTAGGCAAGCTCCGACGGCGTGCTTCCTGGATACCCAGGCGCTTCTCCCGGCAATCATCCCGGACCCAGGAGCTCGCTCAGCTGGGCCTCGTGCATGGGCAGGTGGCGGCGGGCCTGGATGTTGAGCAGGCCCGCCACCGGCAGCGGGCTGTCGACCCGGAGCTGGTCGCCGTCGAGGATCCGGACCGGGACCGGGCTCGCCGCCTGCGCCTCGTCGAGCCGGGCGGCCAGCTCCACCAGCTCGCGGCTGGACGCCTCCAGCTCGGCGATCAGCGCGGCGGTGGCGCCGAGGTCCCGGCCGAGCGCCCGCAGCTCGGCCACGTCGATGGCGTCCAGGTTGTCGTAGGGCTGGGCGGTCCCGTCCAGCACCGACCGCACGGCCCGGGCGAGCAGCCGGTCGTTGAGGATCAGGTGGGCGAGCACGTCGTCCGGCCCCCAGGCCTCGCCGTCCCCGGCCCCCGGTGACGCCGGCGCCCGGCCCGTCCCGGAGGCCGTGGCACCTCGCCCCGCAAGGTCGAGGACCGACCGGTAGGCCGCCTCCAGCTCGCTGGTGTCCATCGCCACCTCCCGATCGGGCTCGGCCGTCGGGCCTATCCCTACCACGAGGGCGTGACGGGGCGTCGAGCTCGCGCCTACGATGCCGCCATGACGCGACGCGGCGAGGCAGCGGCGGCTCCCGGCCGGGTGGTCCTGACCGGCGGGCCGCTCCGGGTGGCCGAGGTGGTGGCCGTGGCCCGCGGCCGGGTCCCGGTCGAGCTGGGCGAGGAGGGCCGCAAGCGCATGGCCGCCGCCCGGGACGTGGTCGAGCGGGCGGTGGCCGAGGGCCGCCGGGTCTACGGCGTCTCCACCGGGTTCGGCCTGCTCGCCAACACCGCCGTCGACCCCGCCGACCTGGAGGAGCTGCAGCGCCGGATCGTGCTGTCGCACGCCACCGCCACCGGCGACCCCATGGACGTCGAGGTCGTCCGGGGCATGCAGCTGCTGCGGGCCCGGACGCTGACCCAGGGCTACTCGGGGGTCCGGCCGGCGGTGGTCGAGGCGCTGGTCGCCCTGCTCGCCGCCGGGGTCACCCCGGTGATCCCCGAGCACGGCTCGGTGGGCGCCTCCGGCGACCTGGCCCAGCTCGCCCACCTGGCCCTGCCCCTGCTCGGCGAGGGCGAGGTCGTGGTCGACGGCGCCCGCGTCCCCGCCGCCGAGGGGCTGCGCCGGGCCGGCCTGGCGCCGCTCCGGCTCTCCTTCAAGGAGGGGCTGTCGCTGGTCAACGGGACCGAGGGCATGCTCGCCCTTGCCTGCCTGGCCGTGGCCGACGCCGAGGCCCTGGCGGCCATGGCCGACGTCGCCTGCGCCATGTCGATCGAGGGGCTGCTCGGCACCGACCGGCCCTTCCAGGCCCGGCTGCACGAGCTGCGGCCCCACCCCGGCCAGGCGGCCAGCGCGGCCAACCTGCGGACCATGCTCGCCGGGTCGCCCATCCTGGCCAGCCACCGCCACTCCGACCACGCCATCCAGGACGCCTACTCGCTGCGCTGCGCCCCCCAGGTCCACGGGGCCTGCCGGGACGTGGTCGCCTTCGCCCGCCAGGTGGTGGAGCGCGAGCTCGGCTCGGTCACCGACAACCCGGTCGTGTTCGCCGAGACCGACGAGGTCATCTCGGTCGGCAACTTCCACGGCCAGCCGCTGGCCTTCGTGCTCGACTTCCTGGCCATCGCCCTGGCCGAGCTGGCCGACATCTCCGAGCGGCGGGTCGACCGGCTGCTCGACCCGGCCCTCAACCACGACCTGCCCCCGTTCCTGGCCCGCGACCCGGGGCTGAACTCGGGGCTGATGCTGACCCAGTACACGGCGGCCGCCCTGGTCGCCGACAACAAGGTCCTGGCCCACCCGGCCTCGGTCGACTCCATCCCGACCTCGGGGAACCAGGAGGACCACGTCTCCATGGGCTGGACGGCCGGGCTCAAGCTGCGCCGGGTGGTCGCCAACGTCCGCCGCGCCCTGGCCATCGAGGCCCTGTGCGCCGCCCAGGCGATCGACCTGCGGGCCCCGCTGCGGCCCGGGGCGGCGGTGGCGGCCGTCCACGACAAGGTCCGCGAGCAGGTCCCGGTCCTGGACGACGACCGCTACCTCGCCCCCGACCTGGCCGCCCTGGAACGGCTGGTCGCCGACGGGACCCTGGTCGCCGCCGCCGAGGAGGTGGCCGGGCCCCTCGGGTGACCCGGCCGGGAAGGAGCGATCGCGATGGAAGGTTCCCGGGTGGTCCGCGCCCCGCGGGGCCCGCAGCTCTCCTGCCGGGGCTGGCAGCAGGAGGGGGCCCTGCGGATGCTCTGCAACAACCTCGACCCCGAGGTCGCCGAGCGGCCCGACGACCTGGTGGTGTACGGCGGCACCGGGCGGGCGGCGCGGGACTGGGCGGCCTTCGACCGGATCGTGGCCACCCTGCGGCGCCTCGGCGACGACGAGACTCTGCTCGTCCAGTCGGGCAAGCCGGTGGGGGTGTTCCGCACCCACAGCTTCGCCCCCCGGGTGCTGCTGGCCAACTCCCTGCTGGTGCCCGAGTGGGCCACCTGGGAGCAGTTCCGCGAGCTGGAGGCGGCCGGGCTGACCATGTACGGGCAGATGACGGCCGGGTCCTGGATCTACATCGGCACCCAGGGGATCCTCCAGGGCACCTACGAGACCTTCGCCGCCGTGGCCCAGAAGCAGGGCTGGGACAGCCTCCGCGGCAAGATCGTCCTCACGGCCGGGCTCGGCGGCATGGGCGGGGCCCAGCCGCTGGCCGTGACCATGAACGAGGGCGTGGCCCTGTGCGTCGAGGTCGACCCCGAGCGCCTCCAGCGCCGCCTCGACACCGGCTACCTGGACGAGCGGGCCGATGACCTGGCCGACGCCACCGCCCGGGTCGAGCAGGCCGCGGCCGAGGGCCGGGCGGTCTCGGTCGGGCTGGTCGGCAACGCCGCCGACGTCTTCGACGAGCTGCTGGGGGCCGGGTTCCGGCCCGACGTGGTCACCGACCAGACCTCGGCCCACGACCCCCTCGGCGGGTACGTGCCCAGCGGGGTCGACCCCGGCGACGCCCCGGCGGCCCGGATCGAGGACCCGACCGGCTATGTCAAGCAGGCCCGGGAGTCGATGGCCCGCCACTGCGAGGCCATGGTCGGCTTCCAGCGGGCCGGCGCCGAGGTGTTCGACTACGGCAACAACCTGCGCGGCGAGGCCCGGGTGGCCGGGTACGGGGACGCCTTCGCCTACCCCGGGTTCGTGCCCGCCTACATCCGCCCGCTGTTCTGCGAGGGCAAGGGGCCGTTCCGCTGGGCCGCCCTGTCCGGCGACCCCGCCGACATCGCCCGCACCGACCGGGCCGTCCTGGAGCTGTTCGGCGACGACGACCACCTCCGCCGCTGGATGACCATGGCCGCCGAGCGGGTCCGGTTCCAGGGGCTGCCGGCGCGGATCTGCTGGCTCGGCTACGGCGAGCGCCACCAGGCCGGCCTGGCCTTCAACGACCTGGTCGCCAGGGGCGAGGTCCAGGCCCCGATCGTCATCGGCCGCGACCACCTGGACGCCGGGTCGGTGGCCAGCCCCTACCGCGAGACCGAGGCCATGGCTGACGGCAGCGACCCCATCGCCGACTGGCCGATCCTCAACGCCCTGCTCAACACCGCCTCGGGAGCCTCCTGGGTGAGCGTCCACCACGGCGGCGGGGTCGGCATCGGCCGCTCCATCCACGCCGGGGTGGTGGTGGTGGCCGACGGCAGCGAGGAGGCGGCCCGGCGGGTCGAGCTGGTCCTGACCAACGACCCCGGCACCGGGGTCATGCGCCACGCCGACGCCGGCTACGACCTGGCCCGGGACGTGGCCGCCGAGCGGGGGATGGACCTGCCCGGCGTGGCCGGCCCCGGCGCCACATGACCGCCACCCGGGTCCCGGGCGGGCTCGCCCGCGAGGTCGACTTCCTGCTCACCGGGGCCGGGCACCTGGTCACCTGCGACCCGGCGCTGGGGGAGGGGCCGCTCGGCCTGGTCGACCACGGGGCCGTGGCCGCCGCCGCCGGGCGGGTGGTGTACGCCGGCCCCGAGGCCGGGCTGCCGGCCGACCTGGCGCCGGCGCCGGGGGCGACCCGGGTGGACGCGGCCGGGCGGGCGGTCGTCCCGGGGTTCGTGGACGCCCACACCCACCTGGTGTTCGCCGGCAACCGGGCGGACGAGTTCGCGGCCCGGCTGCGCGGGGTCGGCTACGAGGAGGCCCTGGCCGCCGGGGGCGGCATCAACCGCACCGTCCGCGAGACCAGGGCCGCCAGCGACGCCGACCTGGAGGCGGCCACGGCGGCCCGGCTGGCCACGGCCCTCGACTTCGGCACCACCACCCTGGAGGCCAAGTCCGGCTACGGGCTGACCGTGGGGGACGAGCGGCGCAGCCTGGAGGTCCTGGCCAGGGTCGCCGACCGGTCCCCGGTCGAGGTCGTCCGGACCTTCCTCGGCGCCCACCTGATCCCCGAGGAGTTCCTCCCGGACCGCGCCGGCTACCTGGACCTGCTGGAGCGCGAGATGCTGCCGGCGTGCGCGCCCCTGGCCGAGTTCGTGGACGCCTTCTGCGACCGGGGGGCGCTGACCGTTGAGGAGTCGCGCCGGGTCCTTCTGGCCGGGGCCCGCCACGGCCTCAAGGGCAAGCTGCACGCCAACGAGCTCGGCTCCACCGGCGGGGCCGCCCTGGCCGCCGAGCTGCGCTGCGTGTCCGCCGACCACCTGCTGTTCTGCGACCTCCAGGAGGCCAAGGCCCTGGCCGCCGCCGGGACGGTGGCCGTGCTCCTGCCCGGGACCAGCTTCCTGCTCGGCACCGGGCGGGCCGCTCCGGCCGGGGTGCTGCGCGAGGCCGCCGTGACCCTGGCCCTCGGGACCGACTGCAACCCCGGGACCTGCTACAGCGAGTCGATGCAGCTGATGGTGGCCCTGGCCTGCGTCCACGGCGGGCTCACTCCCGAGGAGGCGGTGCTGGCGGCCACCGACGGCGCCGCCCGGGCGGTCGGGCGCGGGGGCGAGGCCGGTCGCCTCGCCCCCGGGGCGGCCTGCGACCTGGTCGTGCTGGCCGGGCGGAGCTACCTCGACCTCGCCTACCACCTGGGGATCAACCTGGCCGCGGCCGTGATCAAGGGCGGGGCCGTGGTCGCCGGCGAGGGCGCCGGGCCTCGGGAGCGGCCGTGACCGGGCGCGAGCTCACCCGGCTGGTCGAGTGCGTCCCCAACGTCTCCGAGGGCCGCCGGCCCGAGGTCGTGGACGAGATCGCCGCCGCCTTCGCCGGGGCCGCCCCCGAGGTGCTGGTGCTCGACCGCTCCAGCGACCCCGACCACAACCGCACCGTCGTCACCCTGATGGGGCCGGGGCCGGCGCTGGTCGAGGCGGCCGTGGCCGGGGCCCGGGCGTGCGCCCGGCTGATCGACCTCAACGCCCACCGCGGCGTCCACCCCCGGATGGGCGCCCTGGACGTGCTGCCGTTCGTGCCCTTCGGGGCCATGACCCGGCTGCGGGGAGGCGACGACCCCGAGCTGGACTGCACCGACCTGGCCGAGCTGGCCGGCCGGCGGATCGCCGAGGAGGCCGGAGTCCCGGTCTACCTGTACGGGGCCGCCGCCCGCCACCCCGGGTGGACCGCCCTGCCGGCCGTCCGCGGCCGCGGGTTCGAGGCCCTCCGGGCCGGCGACCACGTGCCGGACTTCGGCGGCCCGGGCCTGCACCCGACCGCCGGGGCGACCGCCGTCGG
>DASZON010000370.1:0-14752 GCA_035550755.1 Actinomycetota bacterium
GGCGGTGCGGTGGTGGCCGGGCGGGTGCTCGGCGGGGTGGTGACCGCCGAGGTCCGCGAGGCCGAGGGCGGGGGCGCCGGAGTGGCCACGGTCGAGGTCGTGGTGCTCGGCTGCAGGAGGGTGGTCCGCGGGGTGTCGAGGCTGCCCGACCCGGCGGCCGCCACGGCCGCGACCGTGGTCGTGGGCGGGCACGGCCGCCCGCCGCACGCGCCCGGCGGCGCCGGGTCGCCGAACGCCTGGAGCGTCAGCACGACGACGATCCCGGCGGTGGCCAGGCCGGTCGCCAGCCACGGCCGCCGTAGCAGCCGGGACTCCGCCAGCCTTGTGGACAGCCGACCCCACCAGTTCTCCAGACCGGCTACCCTCCCGGTTCGGGGGCCCCGGGAACGGGGCGCGAGGTTCCGGCGCGCCCCGGGCCAAGGCGCTCCGGGCCCAGGTGGCCCGAGCGCCCCAGGTGGGCCGGGTGCCCCAGGTGGGCCGGGTGCCCCAGGTGACCCGGGTGCCCCAGGTGACCCCGACGCCCCAGGTGGGCCGGGTGCCCCGGATGGCGCGACCGCCACGGGGTCGGCGGGGCGGGGCGGGCCGGGCCGGGTGGCCGGGTGGGGTGGGACCGACGACGGGTCGAAGGGCTCGCCGGTCAGCAGGCTCTGGCGGAGGCGCTCGACCAGCTCGGGGTCGGGGCCGACCACGTAGCCGGGGGCGGCCTGGCGCAGGGACCGGGCGACGGCCAGGGGTCCGGCCAGGGCCGGGGAGGTGCTGGACGGATCGGGGGGCGGCTCCGCCAGGCGGTGTTCGAACTCGTCGGCGGCCGGTTCCTGGGGGGGCGGGGCGGTGGTGCCGGAGGTCAGCTCCGAGATCGTCTGGCAGGCGGAGAGCTGGAGCTCCAGGACGGCGCGGCCGGTGAAGCCGGAGAGGTGGGCGGTGTGGGCGAGGGCGTGGCCGCACAGGAGGCGCAGGACCAGCACTTCCCGTTTGGGGTCGCTCAGGTGCGCGACGGCGGCCACCGGGTCGTGGGCGCCGGGGGCGGCGGCCGGCCCTCGGCGCTGGACGACGGCGTCGCGGGCCATGGCGGTGAGCCAGGCGGCGGCCTCGGTGTCGGCGGTGCTCGTGACGGTGAGCCAGCTGAAGGCGCCGTGGAAGACCTCGGCGGTCAGCGTGGCCGCCTGGGCCGGGTCGCCGGTCCAGGCCAGGAGGTAGCGGTAGATGCCGTCGACCTGGGTGTCGTAGAGCTGGGCGAACGCCTCGCGGTCGCCGGCGGCGGCGCGTTCGAGCAGGGGATGCTGGCCCGCGAGCTCGGCGGCCACGTTGTCGTGGCCGCAGGGGCAGGCGGGCGTCGGGGCGTCCGGAGGACGGTCGGGTGGCGGGGCCAAGCGGGGGGGAAGGGGCTGGGGGATGGGGGGGTCAGCGGCCGAGCAGGAGCTGGACCGCGGCCGCCAGCACGATCAGCACGAGCAGGGCGGCCAGGACGACGGCGGTGCCGGTTCGCATGCGGTTGCGGATTCTACCCGTTCCGCGTGCTCGCGCGAGCGTGCGCGCGGGCCGCGCCCTTGGCCAGGTGGGTCCTGGCGATGTCGAGGTTCTCGCGGAGGACCTCGAGCAGGGCCGGGCGGTCGTCGGCCCAGGTGCGCACGTCGAGCTCGAGGGTGACGGCGCCGCCGAAGCCACCGGCCCCGACCTCCTCCAGGAAGTCGCCGATCGGCAGGACCCCCCGGTCGAGCAGGCCGTGGGTGTCGCGGCCCCGGCCGTCGTTGTTGGAGACGTGCAGGTGGGCCACCCGGCCGGCGAGCTCACCCCAGGCGTCGAGCAGGTCGCCGCCGACCACGGCCAGGTGGCTGGTGTCGAGCACCAGCGACGGCCAGCGGTCCAGCTCGGCCGGGGCCGTGCCGCTGAAGAAACGCAGGCTGCGGCCGTTCACGTTGATCGGGAACATGTTCTCGACCGCGACCGTGATCCCGGTCTCCTCGCGGATGCGCGGGATGGCCTCGTCGAGCCAGGACGCGTACTGGGTCTGCCAGCGGTAGGGCGGGTGGATGACCACCGTCGACACCTTGGCCGCCTCGGCGAAGCGGACGCAGCGCTCCAGCTTGCCCTTGGGGTCGGTCCCGAACACCAGCCAGGTGGCGACCAGGAACGGCCCGTGCACGGCCGGGACGGGCACGCCGTAGCGGGCGGCCAGGGCTCCCAGCCGGTGCGGGTCCTGGCTCAGCTTGTCCTGCATGATCATCAGCTCGGCACCGTCGAAGCCGGCCTCGCCGATCAGCTCGAAGGTCTCCTCGAGCGAGAACATGAAGAAGGGTCCCGTGGCGGCCAGCACCGGGGGCGCCGTGGGGACCGGGACCTCTGCCAACGAAGCATGCTCCTCGTGAACGACAAGCCGGGCGTACCGCTGAAGCGCGCGGCGGATGCTGCTACCAAGCTACAAGAAGTGCAAGTGGCCGGGCGGGACTAGACTCCGGTCATGCACTGGCTGCTCCCGGCTGTCGCCGCGGCCGCCTCGGCCGCGTTCGCGGTGGCGGTCCTGCGCCAGTACGCCGCCCGGCGCCGGCCGTACCAGCTCGCCTGGGGGATCGCCCTGTCGATGTTCGCGGTGGCGTCCCTGGCCCTCACCGCCGGGGTCGCGGCCGGGTGGTCGCCGTTCTCGTTCAAGGTCTACTACCTGTTCGGGGCGATGCTGAACGTGGCCTGGCTGGCCCTGGGCACGGTGGAGCTGCTCGCCCGCCCCTCCCTGCGCCGGGCCTATGTGGCCGGCCTGGCCGCCTTCACCGTGGTCGGCGTGGTCCTGGTCGCCATGGCCAGGGTCACCCCGGCCGACCTGGCCGGCCGGCTGCTGCCCGAGGGCAAGGAGTTCCTGCCCGTGGCCGTCCGGGTGCTGGCCGTGGTCGGCAACGTGGTCGGCACCGTGATCGTGGTCGGCGGGGCGGTGGCCAGCGGGCTCGCCATGCGGTCGCGGCGCGACCTCCGGCCGCGCTTCGAGGGGAACCTCCTCATCGCCCTCGGGGTGCTGCTGGCCGCCAGCGGCGGGGTGTTCGCCTTCCTGGCGTCGAGCGACAAGCTGGCCCTCGGCCTGGCCCTCGGGGCCAGCGTGATGTACCTGGGCTTCCGGCGGGCCTCGACCCCGGTGCGGCCGGCCGTCCCCTCCGGGCCATGACGACGGTGACCGTCTACACCCGGGCCGGCTGCCACCTGTGCGAGGAGGCCGAGCGGGTCGTCCGCGCCGAGCAGGCCGGCGACGGCGGGTTCCGCCTGGAGCTGGTGGACATCGACCGGGACCCGGAGCTGGTCCGCCGCTACGGGGTGCGGGTCCCGGTGGTGGCCGTGGACGGCGAGGAGCTGTTCGAGTACGAGGTGCCGACCGACCTGCTGCGGGCCCGGCTGGGCCGGGCTCGCGCTGATTGAGAACACGATCACGAGAGCCTAGACTCGGGAACTACCAGGAACGGGGGTGGGAGTCCGTGCGAGACCGCATTCCGGAAGCGACCGTCGCCCGCCTGCCCGTGTACCTGCGCTGCCTGGTCGACATGTCCGAGCGGGGGACCCACCGGGTCTCCTCCGACCAGCTCGCCGACGCCGCCGGGGTGAACTCCGCCAAGGTCCGCAAGGACCTGTCCTACCTGGGCTCCTACGGCACCCGGGGGGTCGGCTACGACGTCGAGTACCTGATCTACCAGGTCCGCCGCGAGCTCGGGCTGGAGCAGGACTGGGCGGTGGCGATCGTCGGGGTCGGCAACCTGGGCCACGCCCTGGCCAACTACCGCGGCTTCGCCGAGCGCGGCTTCCGGATCGCCGCCCTGCTGGACGGCGACACCGGCAAGGTCGGCGAGGTGCTGGGCGACCTGACCGTCGACCACATCGACGACCTCGACCGGGTGGTCAAGGAGGAGCAGGTGGCCATCGGCATCATCGCCACGCCGGCCGCCGCCGCCCAGGAGGTCTGCGACCGCCTGGTCGCGGCCGGGGTCACCTCGATCCTCAACTTCGCCCCGGCCCATCTCCAGGTGCCGGCCGGGGTGTCGCTGCGCAAGGTCGACCTCTCCACCGAGCTGCAGATCCTTTCCTTCCACGAGCAGCGCCGGGCCGCCGTCGACCTTGTGCGGCAGGTCGTGGCCAGGCGCGGCGAAGGGGCCGGGCCAGGACCCGAGGCCCGGGACTGAGCGCCGTGCCGGTCTTCGTCGTCGGGGCGAACTTCCGCAGCGCGCCGCTGGAGCTGCTGGAACGCCTGGCCGTCGACGCCGAGCGACGGCCCAAGGCCCTGGCCGGGCTGCTCGACCTGGAGCACGTCCACGAGGCCGTGGTCGTCTCCACCTGCAACCGGGTCGAGGTCTACACCGCCATCAGCCGCTTCCACGGCGCCGCCGGGGACGTGCGGCGGTTCCTGGCCGACTTCCACGGGCTCGCCCTCGGGGAGTTCGCCGGCCACCTCTACGACTGGTACGAGGAGCGGGCCGTCCGGCACCTGTTCGGGGTCGCCGCCGGGGTCGACTCGATGGTGGTCGGCGAGGCCCAGATCCTCGGTCAGGTCCGCGAGTCGTTCACCGCCGCCCAGGCCGAGCGGACCGTCGGCCCGGTGCTGTCGGCCCTGTTCACCCGGGCGATCAAGGTCGGCAAGCGGGCCCGCAGCGAGACCGGCATCGGCGCCGGCCAGCGCTCCACGGTCTCGGTCGGGCTGCGGGTGGCCGCCGGGCAGCTCGGCGACCTGGCCGGACGGCGGGTCCTGCTGGTCGGCGCCGGCGGCCTGGCGCGGCTGGCTGGCCAGGCGGTCCGCGCGGCCGGGGCCGGCGAGCTGGTGGTGGCCAACCGCACCCCGGCCACCGGGGCCACCCTGGCCCGCGAGCTCGGCGGCCGGGCCGTGCCCCTGGAGCGGGTCGGCGAGGAGCTGGCCGCCGCCGACCTGGTCGTGGCCGCCACCGCCGGGGCCACCCCGACCGTCACCGCCACCGCCGTGGCCGCCACCCTCGACCGCCGGCCGGAGGGGTCCGGGGAATCCCATCGGGGTGCCCCGGTGGGTCGGACCGGGCCGCTGGTCGTGCTCGACCTGGGGGTGCCCCGGGACGTCGAGCCCGAGGTCCGGGACCTGCCCGGCGTGGTCCTGGCCGACCTGGACGCGCTCCGGGCCGTGCTCGAGACCGACGAGGGGCCCCGCCGCGAGGTCGAGCGGGTCCGGGCCCTGATCGCCGAGGAGACGGCCGCGTTCATGAGCGGCCAGCGCGAGGCCAGGCTGACCCCGACCATCCGCGTCCTCCGGGCCAGGGCCGAGCAGGTCCGCCAGCAGGAGCTGGCCAAGGCGGCGACCCGGCTCGCCGGCCTCGACGACCGCCAGCGGGCCGCCGTCGAGGCCGTGACCCGCGGGCTGGTCAACAAGCTGCTCCACGACCCGATGGTCCGGGGCAAGGCCCTGGCCGCCCGCGCCGACGGCGACCTGTACGTGGCCGCCTTGCGCCAGCTCTACCACCTCGACCCCGACCCCGCCGACGATGACCGGCGCTGAGGGGCCGGCCCTGCGGCTGGCGACGCGGGGCAGCGCGCTCGCCCTGGCCCAGAGCCGGATCGTGGCCGACGGCCTGCGGGCGGCCTGGCCGGAGCTGGGGGTCGAGCTGGTCACCGTGGTCACCGAGGGCGACCGGCGCCGGGACGTGCCCGCGGCCGCCCTCGGCGGCAAGGGGATCTTCACCGCCGCCGTGCAGCAGGCGGTGCTCGACGGTCGGGCCGACCTGGCCGTGCACTCGGCCAAGGACCTGCCCGCGGCCCAGGTCCCCGGCCTGGTGCTGGCCGCCGTCCCCCGGCGCGACGACCCCCGCGACGTGCTCCTCGGCCGCCAGTCGATTGCCGGCCTCGACGACCTGGCCCCAGGGGCCCGGGTCGGGACGGGCAGCCCGCGCCGGGTCGCCCTGCTCCAGTGGCTCCGGCCCGACCTCGAGCTGGTCCCCATCCGGGGCAACGTCGACAGCCGGGTCCGCCGCGTCCATGCCGGCGAGCTGGACGCCGTCGTCCTGGCCGCGGCCGGCCTGCGCCGCCTCGGGCTGGCCATCGAGGCGGCGGTCCCGCTCGACCCGGAGTCGTTCACGCCCGCCCCCGGCCAGGGCACCCTGGCCGTCGAGGCCCGCGACGACGACACCCGCGCCCTCGGCCTGCTCAGCGCCCTCACCGACCGCCCGTCCCGGGTCGCCCTGCGGGCCGAGCGGGCGTTCCTACGGCGCCTCGGCGGGTCCTGCACCCTGCCCGCCGGGGCGATCCTGCGGGTGACCGACGCCGGTCCCCTGGAGATCCAGGGGTTCCTCTCCGCCCTCGACGGCAAGGGGCTGGTCCGCGAGCGGCTCCGCGGGCCCGCCGACGACCCCGAGGGCCTCGGCCGCGGCCTCGCCGACCGGCTGCTCGACGCCTGCGGCCCCGAGGTCCGCGCCCTGGTCGAGGACAGCCGGCGTTGACCCCGGCGCGGCCGCCGCTGGCCGGGCTGACCGTGCTCGTCCCCCGGGCCCGCGGCCAGGCGGGCGACTTCTCGGCCCTGCTCCGGGAGCGTGGTGCCGAGCCGCTGGAGGTGCCGACGATCGAGATCCGCCCGCTGGCCTCCACCGCCGAGCTCGACCGGGCCGTCGGGGAGCTGGCCGCCGGCCGCTTCGACTGGGTGGTGCTGACCAGCGTCAACGGGGTGGCCGCCCTCCGCCACCGGACCGGGGCCCTCGGCCACGGGCCCGAGGCGGTGGTCGCCGCCCGGGTCGCCGCCGTCGGCCCGGCCACCGAGGCCGCCCTGCGGGCCTGGGGCGTCGCCCCCGACCTGGTCCCCGAGGTCGCCACCACCGCGGCCCTCGGGCAGGCGTTCCCCCGGTCCACCGGGGGCGGAGGTCGGGTCCTGCTGGCCCGGGCCGACCTGGCCAACCCGGAGCTGGCCGGGCTGGTGGCGGCCAAGGGCTGGGAGCCCGTCGAGGTGGTCGCCTACCACACCGTCCCGGTCGGGGCCCTCGACCCGGCGGCCCGCCGCCGCCTCGAGGGGGGCGAGGTCGACTGGGTCGCCTTCACCGCCTCCTCCACCGTCGAGGGGTTCCTGCGCGGCTTCGGCGGCCCGCCCCCGCCCGGCGTCCGGGTGGCCGCCATCGGCCCGGTCACCGCCGACACCGCCCGCTCGGCCGGGATCCGGGTCGCGGCCACGGCCACCGACCACACCATCGGCGGCCTGGTCGCGGCCATCGAGCGGGCCGTCACCGGCTGACCCGCCATGGCTCGCGGCCACCCCATCTTCGCCGCCTACTACCGCCTGTTGGGCGGGATCGCCGACCGCGGCGGGTTCGCCGACCACCGGCGGCGCCTGCTGGCCCAGGCCCGCGGGGTCGTGGTCGAGATCGGGGCCGGCACCGGGCTGAACTTCCCCTACTACCCGGCCGGGGTGGAGGTCGTGGCCACCGAGCCCGACCCGCACATGCGCCGGGGCGCCAGGCGGGCCGCCGCCAGGGCGACGGCCACCCTCAGCCTGCGCGAGGCCCCGGCCGAGTCCCTGCCCCTCCCCACCGGCTCGGCCGACACGGTCGTGTCCACCCTGGTGCTCTGCTCGGTCCCCGACCAGGCGGCGGTCCTGGCCGAGGTCGGCCGGGTCCTCAAGCCCGGCGGCCGGCTGCTACTGCTGGAGCACGTCCGGTCGGGCGACCCGGCCCTGGCCAGGGAGCAGGACCGCCGCGAGCGCACCCAGGTCCGGTTCGCCGGTGGCTGCCATCCCAACCGGGACACCCTGGCCGCGGTGGCCGCGGCCGGCTTCGACACCGGCGAGGTCGCGCCGGTGGTCCTGCCCGGCATGCGCCTCACCCGCCCCGGGATCGCCGGGGTCGCCCGCAAGCCGGTAGGGTGAGCCCGTCACGACGGACCAAGGAGTGAGGATGCAACCTGCGCCGTTCCCGACCGCGCGGCCGCGGCGGCTGCGCGGCAGCCGGGTGCTGCGGGAGCTGGTGCGCGAGCACGAGCTGACCCGCCGCGACCTGGTGGCGCCGCTGTTCGTCAAGGAGGGGATCGGCGAGCCGGTGGCGATCGCCTCGATGCCCGGGCACGCCCAGCACACCCTGGAGAGCCTGCGCAAGGAGGCGGCCGAGCTGGCCGGGCTGGGGATCCCGGCCCTGCTGCTGTTCGGGATCCCGGCCGGCAAGGACGCCGAGGGCTCCCAGGCGTGGGCGCCCGAGGGGATCGTCCAGCGGGCCCTGCGGGCCCTCCACGCCGACCTGGGCGACGACGTCGCCCTGGTCGCCGACCTGTGCCTGTGCGAGTACACCGACCACGGGCACTGCGGGGTGCTCGGCCCCCCGGCCCCGGGGGCGGCGGTCGAGGGGCCGGGGGTGGCCAACGACCCGACCCTGGAGCGCTACGCCCGGATCGCCGTCGCCCAGGCCGAGGCCGGGGCCACGGTGATCGCGCCCAGCGGGATGATGGACGGCCAGGTGGCGGCCATCCGGGCGGCGCTGGACGGGGCCGGCTTCGCCGAGACCCCGATCCTGGCCTATGCGGCCAAGTACGCCTCGGGGCTGTACGGCCCGTTCCGGGAGGCGGCCGAGGGGGCACCCCGCTTCGGCGACCGCAGCGGCTACCAGATGGACCCGGCCAACGGCGACGAGGCCCTGCGCGAGGTCGCCCTGGACGTGGCCGAGGGCGCCGACATGGTGATGGTCAAGCCGGCGCTCGCCTACCTGGACGTGCTCTGGCGGGTCAAGCAGGCCTTCGGGCTCCCCACCGCCGCCTACCACGTGTCCGGCGAGTACGCGATGGTCAAGGCGGCCGCCGAGCGTGGCTGGGTCGACGGCGAGCGGGTCATGCTGGAGGTGCTGACGAGCATCCGCCGGGCCGGGGCCGACCTGGTGGTCACCTACTTCGCCCGCGACGCCGCCCCGCTGCTGTGAAGCCCTGGCGGGTCGAGTTCCAGGGGCGCTTCGAGGAGCAGACCGTCCGCAGCCGGGCCCTGGAGGGCAACCCGCTCGGCGACCCCCACGAGCGGCCCCTGTGGGTGTACCTGCCCCCCGGGGTCGGGGACGACCCCGGCCGCCGCCACCCGACCATCTACGTGCTCCAGGGCTACACCGGCCAGGTGGACATGTGGTGGAACCGGACGGCGCTGCGCCCCACCGTGCCCGAGCGGGTCGACGAGCTGTTCGCCGGCACCGGCGACCGGCCAGCGCCCCCACCGGCGATCGTGGCCTTCGTCGACTGCTGGACCGCGCTCGGGGGCAGCCAGTTCCTGAACTCCCCGGCCACCGGCCGCTACCTCGACTACCTGTGCGACGAGGTCGTCCCCTTCGTCGACGACCGCTACCCGACCCTGCCCGCCCGGGAGCACCGCGGCGTGGCCGGCAAGTCCAGCGGCGGCTACGGGGCCATGGTGGCGTCCATGCTGCGCCCCGACGTCTTCGGGGCCCTGGCCAGCCACGCCGGCGACGCCCTGTTCGAGCACTGCTACCTGCCCGACATGGCCGAGGCGGCCCGGGCCCTGCGCGACCACTACGACGGCTCCTTCGACAACTTCTTCGCCGACTTCCGGTCCCGCCCCGCCATGTCCAGGGAGTCCGACGGGGTGCTGCTGGGCATCTGGGCCATGGCCGCCTGCTACTCGGCCGAGTCCGACGGCACCGTGACCCTGCCCTTCGACCCGGCCACCGGGCGGCTCCGGGAGGAGGTGTGGGCACGCTGGCTGGCCCTCGACCCGGTCCGCATGGCCGCCGGCCACGCCGACCAGCTCCGCTCCCTCCGCGGCATCTACCTCGACGCCGGCCGCCGCGACCAGTTCTGGCTCGACCTGGGCGCGGCCGCGTTCTCGGCCGAGCTGGACGCCCTCGGGGTCGAGCACGTCTTCGAGCTGTTCGACGCCACCCACTCGGCGATCGAGTATCGCTACCCGGGCGGGCTGGCCTTCCTGGCCGAGCGCCTCGGAGGCTGATCCCGGCGTGGCCGACCGGTTCGAGCTGGTCATCTTCGACTGCGACGGCGTGCTGGTCGACAGCGAACGGATCGCCGTCCGGGTCGAGGCCGAGTTCCTCGGCGAGCTGGGCTGGCTGCTGACCGAGGCCGAGGTGGTCGAGCGGTTCATGGGCCTGACGGCCGAGTACATGGACGAGGCCGTCGAGGCCCAGCTCGGCAGCCGCCTGCCCCAGGACTGGAAGGACCAGTTCCACCGCCGCTACCGGGAGGCCTTCGCCGCCGAGCTGGGCCCGGTCGACGGCGTCCTGGAGGCGCTCGACCAGATCACCACCCCCACCTGTGTCGCCTCCAGCGGCAGCCACGACAAGCTCCGCTTCACCCTGGGCCACACCGGCCTCTACGAGCGGTTCGAGGGCCGGATCTTCAGCGGTTACGAGGTCACCAACGGCAAGCCCGCCCCCGACCTGTTCCTCCACGCCGCCGCCCGCATGGGGGTCGAGCCGGCCCGCTGCGCCGTGATCGAGGACAGCCGCCCCGGCATCCTGGCCGCCCGCGCGGCCGGCATGCCCGCCTTCGGCTACGCCGGCGGCCTCACCCCGGCCCACCGCCTGGAGGGCGAGGGCACAGTGGTCTTCACCGACATGCGCGACCTGCCCCGCCTGCTCGCCGGCGGGCCCTAGAACCGGCCGGCGCGGCGGAGGCGGCGGGGGCGGCCGTCGGGGTCGACCACGAGGCGGTAGACCGGGCCGGCCCACCAGGCGGCCCAGGGCTTGACCCGGCCCGGGTCGTGCTCGGCGGCGTGGCCGGGCGGGCGCGGGCCGCGGCGGCCGCCCTCGTGCCAGGCGGTCAGGGCGGCGGCGGTCTGGCGCCAGGCGTCGAAGCCCGCGACCGGGTCGAGCAGGTCGCCGTCGGTGTCCGGGCCGCGGCCCAGGTGCTCGCGCCACAGCCGCAGCCGCAGGTCCCGGGCGAACACCCGGGCGCCGTCGCCCAGGCCGGCCGGGTCCCGGGGCTCCCGGTCGTCCAGGGTCGGGTCCAGCACCGCCGCCGACAGCTCCGAGTCATGCGTCCAGGACCGCCGGTTCAGGTTGTCGGAGCCGACCGCGGCCCAGACGTCGTCGACCACGCACACCTTGGCGTGGACGTAGATGGGCGTGCCGAGCGTGTTCTCGAGGTCGTACACGGCCACCCGGTCGCCGCCGGCCGCCCGGACGGTGTCAAGGGCGGCCTGCTGGCCGATGCGGTTGGGCGGGCCGGACATGCGGCCGTCCTGGTCGGGATAGCGGGGCACCACGGCGACCAGCCGCAGCTCGGGCGAGCGGCGCAGGGCGTCGGCCAGGGCCTGGGCCACGTCCTCGGACCACAGGTACTGGTCCTCGAGGTAGATGAGCCGGCGGGCCCGCCACAGGGCCTTGAGGTAGGCCCGGGCGATGCTGCGCTCGCCGCTGGGGGCGAACGGCAACGGCGGCCGTTTGGCCGGGTAGGTCCGCAGCACCTGCACGGCGTGAGGGCCGGCCGGGGCCGGGTCGCGCGGCAGCGGCGGCAGCGGGCTGGGATGGCGGGGCTGGTCGACCCGCCGGGTCAGCCGGGCCCGCCAGGGGTTGCGGTGGTCGAGCGGGGTCGGGTCCTCCCAGCGCTCGCGGAAGGTGACGTTCAGGTCGCCCACGGCCGGGCCGCGGACCTCCAGCTGCACGTCGTGCCAGGGTGGGCGGCGGCCGTAGCGCTCGTCCATCGGCACCGGCTGGGGGTCGCCGAGGTGCCGCTCGTCGTCGCGGCGCCCGTGGCACAGGTCGATCCCGCCCATGAAGGCGACGTCGGAGTCCTCGCGGCCGGGGTGGCGGACCAGGACCAGCTTCTGGTGCTGGCTGCCCGGCCCCCGGACCCGCTCGTCGAGCAGGATCTCGCCGCCGGCCTGGTTGACGACCTCACCCAGGTGCAGGT
Organism: Actinomycetota bacterium; assembly: GCA_035550755.1. Taxonomy (GTDB): domain Bacteria; phylum Actinomycetota; class CALGFH01; order CALGFH01; family CALGFH01; genus CALGFH01. Next base: position 11,818 of record DASZON010000370.1, read on the forward strand.
TCTGCTCCTCGTTGAAGTGGGCGGCGTTGGGATGGGAGCGCCACAGGAGGCCGCGGACCCGCACGCCCCGCTCGGCGAGCTCGGCCAGGACCCGGCCCAGCTCGGTGCCCTCGCCCTCCAGCAGCTCGTCGCTGTCGCCGCGCCAGTCGCTGATGCCGACCAGGTCGCCCTTGCGCAGGGCCCGCAGGGCGGCCAGCAGCCGCGGGTAGTAGCTGGCCCCGTGGACCAGCGGCTGGACCAGGTTGCCCTCCGTCCACGCCTGTCCGTCGTTGCGTCGCCGGTCGATGGTCGTGGCCCGGTTCCCCCGCTCGTCCACCGTCAAGAACCAGTTGTGGACCTCCGGCATCCGGCCTCCTCGCTCCTGTCGGGGGCGGTCGTAGACTGGGCTGCGCACCCCCCACCCGCCCAGGAGCCTACCGAATGCGTCACCGCCGCATCGGCGCGACCGGCCTCGTGGTCAGTGAGGTCGGGCTGGCCGTCGGGCCGCTGGTGGCCGGGCCGGGGGCCCGGCCCGACGGCGAGGTCGCCGACCTGCTGGCGGCCGCCCTCGACCTCGGCATCGGCTACTTCGGGGCCACCGACAGCGACGACGACGGCCGGGCCGAGCGGCTGCTGGGCGAGGCCGCACGCGGCCACCGGGACGAGGTGACCCTGGCCACCACCTTCGGGTACGACACCACCCCGCGGCTCTGGGAGCGTGCGCCGGCGGCGCCGCGGCACGACTGGTCGCCGGCGTTCGCCGGCCGGGCTCTCGACCGGTCGCTGGGGCGCCTGGCCACCGAGCCGGTCGACCTGTGGCTGCTGCAGCACCCGGGGATCGACGCCGTCGAGTCCGACGAGCTGTTCGGGTTCCTGGACGCCCAGGTGGCCAAGGGCAAGATCCGCGCCTACGGGGTGGCCCTCGGCCCCGGGCCCGGCTGGGGCGACGAGGGCGCCGCCGCCCTCCAGGAGCGCCGGGTCGCGGCCGTGGAGTGCGTGGACAACCTGGCCGAGCCCTTCCCGGCGCGCGACCTGGCCGCCCTGGCCACCGAGACCGGCGCCGGCCTGCTGGCCCGCGACCCGCTGGCCCCGCGGCTGCCGGCGGCCGCCCGGGCCCGCCTCCTGTTCCTGGAGCGCGACCGCGACCAGACCCTTGCCCAGGCGCTGCTCCGCCTGGTCCTGGCCGACCCGGCGGTGGCCACGACCCTGCCCGAGGTCCGCGACCGCGGCCACCTGGCCGAGCTGGCCGGCGCCGGCGACCTCGAGGGGCCAACGGCCGAGGACCTCGACCTGGTGGCCGAGCTGCGCGAGGCGCGGTTCGGGCTGGAGGAGGAGACCACGCCATGACCGGAGCCGCCCGCAGCCAGGCCCTGTTCGAGCGGGCCACCAGGGTCATCCCGGGCGGGGTGAACTCGCCGGTGCGGGCCTTCGGCGGGGTCGGGGGGACGCCCCGGTTCTTCGCCCGCGGGCAGGGCCCCTACCTGGAGGACGTCGACGGCAACCGGTACGTCGACCTGGTCTGCTCCTGGGGCCCGCTGATCGCCGGGCACGCCCACCCCCGGGTGGTCGAGGCCGTGCAGGCGGCCACGGCCCGCGGCACCTCGTTCGGCGCCCCCACCGAGGCCGAGGTCGAGCTGGCCGAGGAGGTTGCCCGGCGGGTCCCGGCGGTGGAGAAGCTGCGCATGGTGAGCTCGGGCACCGAGGCCACCATGAGCGCGGCCCGCCTGGCCCGGGCCGCCACCGGCCGGCCCCGGCTGGTCAAGTTCGCCGGCTGCTACCACGGCCACGCCGACGCCCTGCTCGCCGCCGCCGGGTCGGGGGTGGCCACCCTGGGGCTGCCCGACTCGCCGGGGGTGACCGCCGCCCAGACGGCCGACACGATCGTGCTGCCCTACAACGACCCGGCGGCCCTGGCCGACGCCTTCGCCGCCGGCGGCGACGCCATCGCCGCCGTGCTGGTCGAGCCCATCGCCGCCAACATGGGGGTGGTCCCTCCCACCCCGCCGTTCCTGGCCGCCCTCCGGGAGGAGACCCGCCGGGCCGGCGCCCTGCTGATCCTGGACGAGGTCATGACCGGCTTCCGGGTCCACCGCGGCGGCGCCACCGGCCTCTGGTCGCTCGAGCCCGACCTGCTCACCTTCGGAAAGGTGCTCGGGGGCGGCGTCCCCGCCGCCGCCTACGCCGGCCCGGCCCGCCTGCTCGGCCTGGTCGCCCCCGAGGGCCCGGTCTACCAGGCCGGCACGCTGTCGGGGAACCCGCTGGCGACCGCGGCCGGCCTGGCCACCCTGTCCCTGCTCGACGCCGCCGCCTACCGGCACCTGGACCGGCTCGCCCAGGCCCTCGTCGAGGGCCTGGCGGGCGCCTTCGCCGACGCCGGCATGCCCGCCCGGGTGCAGCGGGCCGGCAGCCTGTTCAGCGTGTTCATGACCGCCGACGAGGTGAGCGACTACGAGGCGGCCAGGCGCCAGGACACGGCCGCCTACGCCCGCTTCTTCCACGCCATGCTCGACCGCGGCGTCTACCTGCCCCCGAGCGCCTTCGAGGCCTGGTTCGTGTCCATCGTCCACAGCGACGCCGACGTCGACCTGGTCCTGACCGCCGCCCGGGCGGCCGCCCGGGCGGCCGCGGCTCAGCCCTCGAACCGGTAGCCGACGTGGACGTGGTTCTGGTGGCCCTCGTCGGTGAAGTAGGGGCGGCGGCCGATCGCCCACGGCGAGCCGATCTCCGACGGCCGTAGCGGTCCTTCGAGCCCGTCCAGCCACACGACCAGGGAGCGGGCGGCCGGGCTGGCCTTGCTGACCGGCCGGCCGTCGACCATGTCGATGTCGACCGCCCGCCAGACGGTGTGGTTGGAGACGCGGGTGGTGCCCTTGACGAAGCGGGAGTGTCCGGTGCGCAGGCAGCTGAGGCGGATGGTGTGGCGCTCGGCCAGGACGGCCAGCAGCGACTGGACCCG
>DASZON010000371.1:0-9486 GCA_035550755.1 Actinomycetota bacterium
CGCGTCCATGATCCGCTCGGTCGCATAGGTCGCCTCGGGCCGGCCGGCGCCCCGGTAGGCGTCGGTCGGGGTCTGGTTGGTGAACACCGAGGTGCAGGTGAAGCTGTAGGCGTCGCAGTCGTAGACGCCGTGGTAGTGGAACGCGCCCAGGATGGGGATCCCCGGCCCGACCAGGGAGGCGTAGGCGCCCATGTCGGCCTGGAGCTTGGCCCGCACGCCGAGCAGCTTGCCCTCCTCGGTGGCGGCCACCTCCATGTCCTGGATCACGCCGCGACCCTGGACGGTGGACAGGTAGCCCTCGGAGCGGTACTCGTTCCACTTGATCGGCTGGCCGAGCTTGCGGGCCAGGGCGACGGCGACGAACTCCTCGGCGTAGACCTCCAGCTTGGAGCCGAAACCGCCGCCGACCTCGGGGGCGATCACCCGGATCTTGGTCTCCGGGATGCCGAGGATCAGGGTCAGGAAGACCCGCACGAAGTGCGGGATCTGGGTCGCCGTCCAGACGGTGAACTCGCCCTGGGCCGGCACCGGCTGGACCACGATGGCGCGCGGCTCGAGCGCGTTGGCGACCAGGCGCGGGTGGAAGTAGCGCTCCTTGACGACCACCGGGGCCTCGGCGAACACCTTGTCGACGTCGCCGTTGTGCAGCTCCCAGGTGTAGAGCTGGTTGCTGCCGAACTGCTCGTGGATGATGGGGGCGCCGTCGGCCGAGGCCGCCTCGATGTCGGTCACCACCGGCAGCTCGTCGTAGTCGACGTCGACCGCCTCGGCGGCGTCCATGGCGTGCCCGCGGCTGTCGGCCACCACCACGGCGACGATCTCGCCCATGTAGCGGACCCGGTCCTTGGCCACCGGCCAGTGGTCGGGGACGCGCGGGTCGTGGGTGTTCTCACCGGGGTAGGTGCGGCTCGACACCGGCCAGGCGCACGGCATGGCCGCCGCCCACTCGGAGGCCAGCTCCTCGCCGGTGTACACCGCCACCACGCCGGGCAGCTCCTTGGCCGCGCTGGTGTCGATGCTGGCGATGTTGGCGTGGGCGACCGGGCTGCGGGTGAAGGCCAGCCACAGCATCCCCGGCAGGGCGATGTCGTCGGTGTAGCGGCCCTGGCCGGTGATGAGCTTGGGGTCCTCCTTGCGCACCAGGCCGCCGCCCATCCAGCGCTTGGCCCCCGGGTCGGCTACCTGTGTCATTCGGACCCTCCCTGGACGGCGGCGGGCTGCGGGGCGGCCTGGCGCATCTCGCCGGCGGCCTCCTGGATCGCCTTCACGATGTTCTGGTAGCCGGTGCAGCGGCAGAGGTTGCCCTCGAGGCCCAGGCGGACCTCCTCGTCGCCCATGCCGGCGCCGCTCTCGATCAGCCCGACCCCGGCCATGATCATGCCCGGGGTGCAGAAGCCGCACTGGAGGCCGTGGTTGCGGCGGAAGGACTCCTGGAGCGGGTGGAGCTGGCCGTCGCTGGCCAGGCCCTCGATGGTGGTGATCTCCGAGCCGTCGGCCTGGACGGCGAGCACGGTGCAGGACTTGACCGACTGGCCGTCCATCATCACCGTGCAGGCCCCGCACGACGAGGTGTCGCAGCCGACGTTGGTCCCCGTGAGGCCAAGATTCTCGCGGAGGAAGTAGACGAGCAGCAGGCGAGGCTCGACCTCAGCCTCGCGTCGGACGCCGTTCACGGTAAGAGCGATGCGCCTCAAGGGCCACCTCCGTCCCCTTCGACCGGATCGGGGGGCGGGCGCATCTTGCCCGTGACCAGCCCGGATCCGGTCGACGCTCAGCCGACAATGGTCGAACGTGCTGCACAATAGCATCGGCCAGAATCCTGGAAAATGGGAGGTTTTCCAGGAAGGCTATGCTGGGCCGTCCAAGCCGATGGAGGTGCAGGATGCGCGACGTGCTCGATGCGATCGAGGGGTGGCGGGCCGAGGGGCACCGGGTTGCGCTGGCCACCGTGACCAAGGTCAAGGGCTCGGCCCCGCGCCCCCCGGGGGCCAAGATGGCCGTCAGCGACGACGGCCGCTGGGTGGGCAGCGTGTCCGGCGGCTGCGTCGAGGGCGCGGTGCTCGAGGAGGCGGGCCGGGTCCTGGCCGGCGAGCCGGCCCACGTGGTCACCTTCGGCATCACCGACGAGATGGTCTGGGACGTGGGCCTGGCCTGCGGCGGGATCATCGACGTGTTCGTCGAGCCCCTCCCGTAGATCATGGGCGATCTCGGGCCGGAGGGGTTCGGGGAGCCCCAAGTGGGTGCCCCGATCAAATGGGACGCCGTCCGCGACCTGGTCAGGGCCGACCGGCGGGGGGCGCTGGTCACGATCGTCGCCGGGCCCGGGGTCGGGGCCAAGCTGCTGGTCACCCCGGACGCGGTCGAGGGCTCGCTGGGCGACCCGGCGCTGGACGAGGAGGCGACCCGGGTCGCCCGGGAGCTGCTGCCGGGTGAGGAGGCGGCCGTCCGCGAGCTCGACGGCCGCGAGCTGTTCTTCGACGTCTACGCGCCCCAGCCGCGGCTGCTGATCGTGGGCGCCGTCGACTTCGCCGCCGCCCTGGCCCGCCTGGCCCGCTTCACCGGCTTCAAGGTGAGCGTGATCGACGCCCGCGAGCGGTTCGCCACCAAGGAGCGGATCCCCGACGCCGACGAGGTGGTGGTCGCCTGGCCCCAGGAGTACCTGGCCGCCAACCCACCCGACGACGCCACCTACGCGGCCGTGCTCACCCACGAGCCCCGCTTCGACGACCCGACCCTGACCGCCCTGCTGCGCAGCCCGGTCGCCTACATCGGGGCCATGGGCAGCCGCCGGGCCCACGCCGAGCGGCTGGAGCGCCTGCGGGCGGCCGGGTTCACCGACGACGACATCGCCCGCATCTCCGGCCCCATCGGCCTGGACATCGGGGCCAAGTCGCCGGAGGAGACGGCCGTGTCGATCCTGGCCGAGGTGGTCGCGGCCCGCCACGGCCGCCGCGGCGGGCCGCTGTCGGAGCGGTCCGCCCCCGTCCACTCCATCCGGGAACGGGGCGAGCTCTAGATGGGCCCGGTCCTGGGGCTGGTGCTGGCCGCGGGTGGGTCGAGCCGGATGGGCCGCCCCAAGCAGCTGGCCGAGCTGGATGGCCGTCCCCTGCTCGCCCATGTCCTGGCGGCACTGGACGAGGCTCCGGTGGACCGGGTGGTCGTCGCCCTCGGCGGGGCCGCCGGCGAGGTGCTGGACCGGGTTGAGCTGGGCCGGGCCGCGCCGCTGGTCGTCGAGGGCTGGGCCGCCGGCATGGGCCACGTCCTGGCCGCGACCCTGGCCCAGGCCGGCGACGACTGGGAGGCGGTGGTGGTCCTGCTCGGCGACCAGCCGCTGGTCTCGGGGCGGGCGGTGGCGCGGGTGGTCGAGGCCTGGCGTTCGGGGGCCGGGCCGGTGGTGAGCGCCGCCTACGGCGGCCGCCCAGGCCACCCCAAGCTGTTCGACCGCCGCCTTCTGCCCGACCTGCTCCGCCTGCGCGGGGACACCGGCGCCCGCGACCTGGTCGCGGCCCACCCCGACTGGGTCCACCAGGTCGAGGTCGGCGACCTGGGCAGCGATGCCGACGTCGACGTCGAGGCCGACCTGGACCGGGTCGGCGCCATGCTCACGAGCAACCGGAGGACGCCATGAGGATCGAGAACACGGTCGAGGTCGACGCTCCCCTGGAGCGGGTCTGGGCCCTGGTCAACGACATCCCCCGGGTCGCCCCCTGCATGCCCGGGGCCGCCCTCACCGGCGTCGGCGACAACGGCACCTACGAGGGCACGGTCGCGGTCAAGCTCGGCCCCCTGCGCATGACCTACAAGGGCAAGGTCAGCGTCGACGAGGTCGACGACGCCAACCACAGCGCCCGCCTCAGCGCCAGCGGCAAGGACACCAAGGGCGCGGGCACCGCCCGCGCCACCGTCGAGACCCGCCTCGAACCCGCCGGCGAGACCCACACCCGCCTCCACGTCACCAGCGACGTCCAGCTCACCGGCAAGGTCGCCTCCTTCGGCCGCGGCGGAGCGATCAACGACGTCGCCACCCGGCTCTTCGGCCAGTTCGCCGACTGCCTCCGATCGACCCTGGAGTCCGAGGCCCCAACGGCCGAGGCCGCGCCCACGCCGGCCCCTCCGGCTCCAGCCACCACCCCGGTCACCGAGGACACCGGCACCCCCCCTCCAGCCCCGGCGGCGACCGCCGCACCGTCAGTCCCGGCGACGACCACCCCCCGCCAGGGCGACGCCCTGGACGCCGGCAGCCTGGTCGGCACGGTGGTCAAGGGCCGCCTCCAGGCCCTGTTCGCGGCCATCGCCGGCTTCTTCCGCCGCCTCTTTGGCCGCCGTTCCAAGACCTGACCTGCGAGGCCCTACTGGGCGTAGACCTTCACCGGCGGCCGCGGCCGGCGCTTCGGCGGCCCCAAGTACCCGATCATCAGCAGCACGACCCCGATCCCGAGCAGCCCCACGGCGACCAGCAGCTTCTGGCCGGTCGTGACACCGGTGAACGCCAGCGTGGTGTGAGGTGGCTGCCCGCTGGCAGGACTGCAGGTGGCAGTCATCGTCGGGCGGGTCCCGGTCGAGCTGGCGGCGGCCAGGGACCTCATCCTGGCCGCCTGGTACAGGGACTTGGTGCGGAAGTTCGAACTCGGTACCTTGACCGTCTGCTTCACCGTCCCCACCGTGACCGTCAAGGTGTGCCCCTTCGGGCAGGTGGTGTAGACGTGGGCCGTGCCGCTGGTCTTCTCCGGGACCAGCTTCACGTACAGGTGATAGGCCTGCGCCGGAGCCGGCACGGCCAGGACACAGCAGACGAGGGTTGAGAGGACAAGCAACCTGCGCATCCCTGCCTCCTTATCGCTGTAACCACTCCTCGACGGCGGACGCCTCGGCGGCGCCCAGGTGACGGAGGATCTGTGCCGACTCGCGACCGAAGACGACCGCCGCTGGACGGTCACCGACCGCCTCCAGCGCCAGCGCCTTGGCGTGGAGCACCTTGCCCCGCCCCAGCTGGTCGCCGAGATCCTGGTGGAGGGGAAGTGACCGGTCGAACGCGGCCTGGGCGTCTCCCAGGCGACCCAGGATCCGGTAGGTCTCGCCCAGCCCCAGCAGGGTCCAGGCCTCGCCCCGGCGGTCCTGGACCTGGTGGAACCGGGCCAGGCACTGGTGGAACTGGGCGATGGCCTGCTCGTGGTGGCCCTGGCCCTGCCAGACCATCGCGAGGTTGAGCAGCGTCCATGTCTCCCCCCCGCGTTCGCCGAACTCCCCGAAGGTCGCCAGGCAGACGTCGAGAGCGGCCACCGCCTGGTCGTACTGGCCCTGCTCGCGCAGCATGTGGCCGATATTGAGCAGGACGAAGGTCTCCCCGTGGTGGTCGACCAGCTCCCGGAAGATCGGCCGCGCCCGGTCGAACCATTCGAGGGCGACGTCGAACTGGCCCCGGTCGCGGTGCAGGATGCCCAGGTTGACCAGGCAGTAGGCCCGCCCGCGGCGGTCGCTGGCGGCGACGAAGAGGTCGAGGGCCTGCTGGAAGCCGGTCTTGGCGTCGACCCGCCGACCCTGGAGGCGGTGGACGATCCCCGAGCCGAGCAGGGACCAGGCCTGCCCGCGGCCGTCCCCAGTGGCGTCGAAATGGCGCAGCCCGTGCTCGAACTGGGCCAGGGCCTGGTCGAACAGCCCGTGGTCGAGGTGGGCGTTGGCCAAGCCGATCCGGGTCCACGCCTCTCCCTGCTCGTCGCCGAGGGCGATGAACAGGTCGAGGGCGTCAGCGAAGCGCTCGTTCGCCTCTTCGAACCGACGGTGCTGGGAGGCGACGTCCCCGAGACTGCGCAGGGCGTTGGCCTGGGCGAGACGGTGACCGGCCCGCTCAGCCGCGGCCAGGCCGAGGACCTGGGTGTGCTCCCAGTCGGACCAGTGGTTCCGAAGCTTGAAGAAGTAGTTGACCGCCCGAGCGAGCCGCCACACCACGTCCAGGACCCCCTGGTCGCTGGCCTGCTCGATGGCCGAGACGAGGTTCACCCGTTCGGCCGAGAACCAGGCCCCGGGATCGGCCGCGACCCGCTCGGCGACCTCCCCCGACCTGGTCGACAGCCACCAGACGTCGCTGAGCCGGTAGGCGCCGCCCGGCTCCAGCACGCTGGCCGCGTACTCGGCCAGGACCACGTGGGCGTCGAGAGCCCGCTCCAGGGCCGCCTCCTGGGAGGCCGGTGGCTCTTCGGACCACAGCCGTTCGCGGGCGAAGGCGCGCAGCAGGTCGTGGAACCGGTAGCGCACCCCCCCGCTCCCAGGGTCCCAGGTGTCCTCCAGCACCTGCGCCTCGACCAGCCGGGCGAGCAGCTCCTCGGCCTCCACCAGTTCGCGGTCGAGGAGCGCGGAGGCGACCCAGGCCGTGAAGTCGGGGGCCTTCAGCAGGGCGAGCAGGCGGAAGGCGCGCCGCTCGTCCTGTTCGAGATCGCGGTAGCTGAGCTCGAAGCTGGCCCGCACCTCGAGGTCGCGGAGTCGCAGCTCCGAGAGCAGGTTGTGGTCGTCGCTCAGCCGGTTGGCCAGCATCCGCAGGGTCCAGTGCGGCCTGGCAGCCAGCTTCCCGCCGGCGATCCGCACCGCCAGCGGGAGGTGGCCGCAGAGCCGGACGATCCGCCTGGCCTCCCCGGGTTCGGCCTCGACCCGCTCGGGACCGGCGATCTTCGCCAGGAGCTCGATGCCCTCCTCGGGCCCGAGGACGTTCAGGGGATAGGGGCGGACGCCTGGGAGCCCGGTGAGGGCGACCCGGCTGGTGATCAGGGCGGCGCACCCCGGGCTGCCCGGCAGCAACGGCTGGACCTGTGCCTCGTCGACGGCGTTGTCGAGCACGACCAGGATCCTGTGGCCGGCCAGCTGGGTCCGGAAGCGGGCTGCGCGCTGCTCCAGGTCCTCGGGGATGGACCCCCTGGCGACGCCCAGCCCGAGGAGGAACTCGCCCAGGACCAGCCCCGGGTCCTGGCGCCGTTCCTGGTCCCCACCCCGCAGGTTGGCGTAGAGCTGCCCATCGGGGAAGTCGTCGTACAGCTGGTGGGCGACCTTGGTGGCGAGCGCGGTCTTGCCAACGCCCGCCGTCCCGGCGATGGCCGACACGGCGACGGTGGACCCGTTGTCGTCCCGGCCGTCCCGCAGCAGGCGCGTCAGCTCCTCGACCGCCCGCTCGCGGTCGGTGAAGTCGGCGGTGTCGCGGGGTAGCTGGAAAGGGCCCGGCATGACAGGCGCCGGGCGGACGATCTGGAGGTGGAGGTCGCGACCGGCGACATATTGGCCCTTGAGGATCACGTCGCGGCCAGCCTTCAGGCCGGTGCCGGCGCCGTGATGCCCGTCGCTCACTCGCCGCCGTCCGTGCTCCGCGGGGTCCCGATAATCATGTCCCGCCCGGCGACGTAGCCACCGCGCAGGTGGACGTCGCGCCCCGCCACCGCGCCGGTGTCATGGACCTGAGAGAAGGACACCCCGGCGGCACGTTGCGCCTCCTCGACGAGCCGCTCCAGGGTCGCGACGAACGCCTGGTCGCTGCCGGACTTGGACTCGACAAGGTCGGCCAGCTCGACCTGGAAGGCCACCAGGTAGCCGTCGTTCCCTGGGTCGCGCTCGAGCCGGTCGAGCGCCCGATCGGCGGGCTGGCCGGCCAGCGCGCCGCGGAGCCACTGGTACAGCTCCTTGACCTTGGCCACGGCGGCCTCGGTCACCTCGTCGGCGACCTTGCCAATGCCGCGATCGAGAAGGTACGGGGCCAGCAACGCTGCGGCACTGGTGGCAAGCGAAACCGGGTCCATTCGTACGCTCCTCGGAACCGCGTCGAGATTGATGATACGGTCCAAGGCCGCATTTTCCATCCTTAATTTCGCACGGAGTTCGCGACGGCAGCGGCCGTGCGGCCCCGGCCCGCGATCAGCTGTACCGGGTCACGTACCCGCGGCGGCGGAAGACCCGGAGCATCCAGGCCAGGAACGCCAGGGCGGCGGCGATGGCGACCACCGTGCCCACCGCGGCCAGGGCCAGCTCCCCCCAGGGCATGGGGCCGCCGTCGACCAGCTGGCGGCCGGCGGCGAACGCGTGGGTGGTGGGCAGCAGCGCCGAGATCGGCTGGAAGAACGCGGGCAGGGCCTCGACCGGGTAGAACACCCCGCCAAGGGGCATCACCACGAACATGATCCCCCAGGCCAGGGCCTCGGCCCCGTTGCCGAACCGCAGCATCAGGGCGACCACGAACAGGGAGATCGCCCACCCGGCCATGAGCAGGACGGCGATCACCGGCAGCAGCCCGAGCCCGAGGCTGGTGACGTCGAAGGCGTAGAAGGCGAACGCCGCCAGCGCCACCACGCCCACGCCCATGACCAGCTTGGCCAGCCCGAACAGGGCGATCCCGGCGACCAGCTCCAGCTCGCGCAGGGGCGTCACCATCAGGCTGAGCAGGTTGCGGGACCAGGTCTCCTCCATGAAGCCGGTCGAGACGGCGATCTGGGCCTGGTAGACGACGTGCCAGAGCACGATCCCGGACAGCAGGTAGGCGACCCCGGCCTGGGCGGGCGAGGCGGGCCCGCCCTGGCGGGCGAAGAACACCCCGAGGGAGCCGAACAGCACCGTGTCCACGATCGGCCACACGGTCACGTCGAACAGCCGGTGCGGGCTGCGCAGCAGCACGTAGGCGTGCCGGCGGGCGATCGCCCACATCCGCAGCCACGGCGCCAGCTCCGGCGACACCCGGTCCACCCCGCCGGCCGGGAACTCCTGGAGGCTCATGGCCGTAGCCCCTCGGTGTGCTCGCTGGCCTGGCGCTGGGAGGCCAGGTGGAGGAAGACCTCCTCGAGGTCGTCGCGGCCGAAGCGGGCGGCGACCTCGTCCGGGGGACCGTCGGCGACCACCCGGCCGGCGGACAGGAACACCACCCGCTGGGCGATCCGCTCCACCTCGATCATGTTGTGGCTGGTCACCAGCAGGGCGGTGCCGCGCTCCTCGCACAGGGCGGCCAGGCCGGTGCGGACCCGCAGGGCCACGTCGGGGTCGAGACTGGCCGTCGGCTCGTCCAGGACCAGCAGCTCCGGGTCGTGCAGGGTCGACTTGACGATCCCGATCAGGGTCTTCTGGCCCGAGGAGAGCTCAGTGCCCATGGCCTTGGCGAGGTGCGGGATCTCGAAGCGCTCCAGGCCCCGCCTGCCCTGGGCCTCGGGGTCGGCCAGGCCGTAGAGCTGGCCGAACATGCGCAGGTACTCGCCGACCCGGATCCGCTCGGGCAGGGGCAGGTACCCGGCCGCGAAGCCGACGCGGGCCATGGCCGCGCTGCGGCCCCCGGGCAGGCGGTGGCCGGCGACCTCGATCGTGCCGCCGTCCGGCTCGACCACCCCCAGGCACATCAGCAGGGTGGTGGTCTTGCCGGCGCCGTTGGGGCCGAGCAGGGCGACCCGCTCGCCCCGGCGCACGGTCAGGTCGACGCCGTCCACGGCCCGGCCGCGGCGGTACGTCTTCAGGAGCCCGCGGGCGCGGAGG
>DASZON010000372.1:0-15278 GCA_035550755.1 Actinomycetota bacterium
GCTAGAACGCGACGACGCGCAACCGCGACCGCCAGCAAAGGAGCGTGTGCACGATGGGAGGCTATCTCTTCGCCATCGGGATCTTCGTGGCCACGATGGTGTGCGTCGCCGCCCTGATCTGGTCCGCTGAGTACTGAGCCAGTCCACGGCCTTCCAGGCTCGGAGCTCGAGCGCACCCTGGAGGCCGGCATCCTCAACGGCCTCGGCGCCGGGGTGCCGACGGGCCTGTTCATGGCCGTCGCCTCGGCCACGTGGGGCCAGGCCGGCTTCTTCACGCCCTTCTCCCGCATCGCGGCCGTCCTCGACCCGGCCGCCTACGACATCTCGCTCGAGCAGGCGGCCACCGGCTCGCGGTTCTGGCTCGAGGCCCAGTCCGGCCTGCCCGGCGCCTGCGTGCACCTCGGGCTGGCGTCGTTCTTCGGCATGCTGTTCGGCCTGGTCTGGCGGCGCGACCGCCAGACCCGCTTCGGCGCCACCGTGCTCGCCGGGGCCGGCTGGGGGCTGCTGGTGGCGGTCGTGATGATCCCGGTCCTGCGCTTCTGCGGCCAGGCGGTCGGCGGGGGCGGCCTGATCGCCGACGCGCCGTCGAGCATCGGCTGGCCCACCTACGTGGCCATGCACCTCGTCTACGGGCTCAGCCTGGGAGCGATCTTCGCGTTCCGGGCGGCGCACCCGAGACGGACCTGAGGAGTGTACGCAGGCCGAACCAGAATGGTTACCTCGGTCCCGGTCCGGGTAAACTTTGCGTGTTCGAACCGCCACAGCTGGCGCGGAGGTGGGCTCATGTCGCTGGAGCATGGCGGCGGGCCAGAGCGCGGGGTATCTGGTCGTACGCTGAGCACAGCTCGCCATGTCCTCCAAGCCCTGGAGATCATCGCCCGCCATCCCCGGGGGATCCCGGTGAAGGCGCTGGCCCGCCAGCTCAACATCAGCCTGTCGTCGGGCTACTACCTGGTCAGCTCCATGCGCGAGCTGGGCTTCGTCGAGCCGTCCCCGGCCGCCTCGGGCCTGTACACCCTCGGCCCGAAGTTCGCCGAGCTGTACCGCGGGTACGTGGCCGCCAGCCTCCAGCCCGAGCGCCTGCAGCCGGTGCTGGAGGAGCTGCGGGACCGGGCCTCGGCGCGGGCCTACGCCGCCCTGTGGCGCGACGGCGACCTCGAGGTCGTGGAGATCCGCGGCCGCCGGGGCTCCCGGGAGCTGCCCGACGTCACCAAGGGGTTCCGCGGCGCCGCCCACGCCCTCGCCCTGGGCAAGCTCTATCTCTGCAGCCTGCCCCGGGCCCAGTGGCCCCGCTACCTCAAGGGCCCCACCTACCGGCGCTACACCCCGGCCACCATCGCCACCCCCGAGGCGCTGACCCAGCACCTGCGCACCGTCCGCGACGACGGCCTCGCCTTCGACCTCCAGGAGTTCGCCGCCGGGTCCTGCTGCATCGCCGTGCCGGTGCACCGGGGCGCGGACAGCGACATGGTGGCCTCGGTCGGCGTCTCGGTGCCGGCCCGCCGGTTCGCGGCCGAGCGGAACCTGCTCATCCGGGTCCTGCGCGACATCTCCGCCGAGGCCTCGGCCGAGCTGACCTCGGCCGGGGACAGCGTCCCGCCGGTCCTGCTGCCCGGCGAGGGCAACAGCGAGAGCAACTGACCCGGGCCCCTCAGGCGCCGAGCAGCAGGGCGATCCCGCCCAGGGTGTAGGTGACCATGACCACCAGCAGCGGGTACTGGGCGCGCAGGCGCTGGCGCGAGCGGGAGTAGTCGGCGATCGCCCGGTCGTGGGCGATGAACACGCCCAGCACGTGGCCGGTGAGGATGGCCACCACCTGGACGACCGCGATCGTCGCCGTCGCCACCACCGCGTAGTTGATCTGCTGGCCGGCGGTGCCGAACAGGTCCCAGCCCCGGCCCAGGGGGTCGGAGGCGAGCAGGTAGCCGGCCTGGCCCTGGTAGACGACCAGGGAGAAGTAGTGGGCCACGGTGTAGCCGACGGCGATGGGCAGCAGGGAGTGGACGAAGCGGCGCTCGACGGCCACCTTCTGGCCGCTCCGGGCCCACGGGTTCTGGCGGGTGGCGGCCAGGTAGGCGGCGCTCACCAGCCCGACCATGCCCAGCAGCCCGGCCGTGCCCAGCAGCAGGTAGGCGAGGCCGCTGGTCTGGCCGCTCAGCCGCTGCCACCACTGGGTCCGGCTCAGGCCGTCGAACGCCGTCGAGCCCAGCAGCACGCAGATCACGGCCACGACCCCGGGCTCGATCGGCACCGAGGCCAGGCCGGCGAGCGGGTTGCGCAGCACCAGCCGCCCGTCCTCGGGCCGGCGCCCGAACGGCGAGAGCCGGCCGATCAGGGTGGAGTAGACCTCGAAGGCGTCGCCGTGCGAGTACCAGCGCTCCCCGAACACGGCGGCCGCGGCCAGCTGGACCAGGCAGTACAGGAGGATGAAGATGAGCACGTTCACCGGGTGGGCGGGGTCGCGGTAGACCAGCTCCAGCCAGGTGAACACCAGCAGCCCGGCCGCCGCCGGCCAGAAGCCGAGCCACGGTGGGAGGGGCCGGAAGTCGTCGGGGTCGTGCCGCCCGCTGAGCCGGTTGAAGCCCTGGGTGAGCAGCCGCAGCGGGTTGAAGGCCCGCAGCACGGGCCCGAACAGCAGCGACAGGGGCACGATCCCGACCCAGAACCACACGTACAGCCAGGTCGGGGCCGGGTTGGTGGTGCTCGAGTCGGTGCCGAGGGCGGCCACCGCGATGACCAGCAGCAGGGCGGCCAGGCCAATCAGGCGCAGGGCGAGCCGGAACGCCGGCGCGTCGATGAACCGCTGCAGCCCCATGGGGAGGGGGCGGCCCCGGTAGGGCTCCTGCAGCCGGGGCGACTCCCAGAGCCTGCCCAGCATGAAGAAGGTGGCGACCAGCACCAGGGCGGCCGCGTACTGGGCCATCCACACCGGCACGGGCAGGTTGGCCCGGCCGCCGAGCCCGTGGGCGAGCAGTCTCATCGCACCCTGCTCTCGCGCATGGTCGCTCCCTTGCCTGGGCTGGATGCCCGAAGTATGCGCGTTCGGTGGGCCGCCAAACAGGGCGAGGATTCCGCTTTGCTCAGGGGTTGGCGGTCACCTCGAGGCCGGCGACCTGGACGGTCGCCGGCGGCGAGCCGCGGGGGACGACGACCTCGACGGCCAGGGCGGCGCCAGGGCGCTGACCCTCGTGGAAGACCTCGACCCGCTGCCAGCCGCTGTCCGCCAGCACCGCCCCGGCGGTGTCCGAGGCCCCCCGGCGGCCGCCCGCCATCTCCAGCAGGGTCACCGTGACCAGGGTCGCGGGCCGGCTGGCCCGCAGCCGGACGGTGGCAGCGTAGCTGTGGCCCTGGACGCAGCGGCGCAGCCCGGCCAGGGCGACGCCCTGGTCGGCCAGGCCGCTGGCGGTGAAGCCGGCCTGGGCCTGGCCGGGGCCGGCCGCGGGCCGCTCGACCTGGGCCCCGCCGACGGCCCGCCAGCCGGCCTGGGCCGGGGGCGTGGTCACCGGTGGCGCGGCCGCGGGGGGCCGGGTGGCCGGCGGGGGAGCCGGGACCGGGGTCGCCGGGCCGGAGCGGTCGCCGTGGCCGGCCATCTGGCCGACGAGGATCACCGTGGTGAGCGCGATCGCGACCGTCGCCAGCCACCACTCCGCAACCAGATGCTCGCGGGCATCCGTCCTGGACCGCCGGCCTGCGGCGAGGTGCCGAGGCGGGTGCCAGTGCAGGCCCCTTCCCATACCGCCCGAGCCTCGCAGCCGCCGCCAACGCCCCGCTAACCGGCGATGCCGGCGAGGACGGCGAAGCTCTCGCCGGGCCAGGGCGGGCGCGGCTCGGGCTAGGCCGAGGCGGCGGCCAGCTCGGCGGCGGTTGGGGGGTCGGCGCCGGGGCGGGTGCAGGTGATGGCGGCGGCCAGCACGGCCTCGTCGGCCAGCTCGGTGAGGGTGGCCGCGTCCACGGCCTGGAGGGCGGCCCGGCGACCGGCGCCCAGCAGGCCGCGGCGGTGGAGGCCGGCCAGCAGGGCGGCCATGCCGGCGTCGCCGGCGCCGACGGTGTCGACCACCTCGACCACCCGGCCGGGTCGGCGCAGCACGCCCGCCTGGCGGGAGGCGGCCAGCAGCCCGCCCGGGCCGAGGGTGATGACCACCAGCGACGGCCCCCTGGCCAGCCAGGCCGCGGCGACCTGCTCGGGCGGGCGGTCCGGGAGCAGCCAGGCCAGGTCGTCGGCGCTGGCCTTGACCACGTCGGCCAGGCCGACAAGGGCCTCGATGCGGCCACGGACGGCGTCGGGGGAGCCCATCAGCAGCGGTCGGCAGTTGGGGTCGTAGGAGATGGTCATGTCCTGGCGGGCCTGGGCCAGCAGCCGCTGCAGGACGTCGGCGCCTGGCGCCATGGTCAGGGCGATCGACCCGGCGTGGAGGGCCACGACCCCGCCGTCGAGGGCGCCGGCGAGCTCGTGGTCGCGCCACTGCCAGTCGGCCGTGCCCTCGA
The DNA here is from genome assembly GCA_035550755.1 of Actinomycetota bacterium. Classification (GTDB taxonomy): domain Bacteria; phylum Actinomycetota; class CALGFH01; order CALGFH01; family CALGFH01; genus CALGFH01. The sequence continues at coordinate 4,486 of DASZON010000372.1, forward strand.
CCCGGAAGTCGTACTCGACCACCCCGTCGCGGCCCACGGCCACGATGGCCAGCGAGGTCGGCTCGGCCGCCCGGACGACGAAGGAGAGGTCGACCCCGTTGCCGTCCAGGTGGGCCCGGAGGCGGTGGCCGAGGAGGTCGTCGGCGATCCGGGCCAGGAGCCGGGTCGGCACCTCCTGCCGGGCCAGCCCAACGGCCACGTTCGCCGGGCTGCCCCCGGGCGCGGCCCGGAACACCCCGGGCTCGCCGGCGGGCACGAAGTCCACCAGCGCCTCCCCGGCCACCGCCACCACCCCTGCGTCGCTCACCGGACCCTCCTCCGCTCGCCCGCGGCCGCCATGCTCGCCGGGCTCAGCCGATGGCGGCGACCCGCGGGGCGACCTTCTCGGCGATCTCGGTGGCGAACTCGACCGGGTGCCGGTCGGGCATGACCTCGATCTCGGTCACGCCCAGGGCGGCGTACCGCTCGGCGTCCTCGAGCCAGCCGTCGACGTCGGCCAGGGCCGGCCGCACGGCCAGCACCGTCTTCCTGATCCGGTCGAGGTCGCGGCCCTCGGCCTCGCAGTGGGACGCCAGCACCTCCAGCTTGCGGCCGACGTCCTCGGGGCTGGAGCCGAACACGTTGCAGGCGTCGGCGTAGCGGGACACCAGCCGCAGGGTCTTGCGCTCCCCGCCCCCGCCGATCAGGATCGGCGGGTGGGGCCGGCTGAGCGGCTGGGGCACGCACAGGGTCTCGGCCAGCTGGTAGTGGCGGCCGTCGAAGGGCCCGTTGTCGTCGCTCCACATCTGCAGGCAGATCTGGAGCGTCTCCTCCAGCCGCTCGAACCGCTCGGCCACCGGCACCACCGGGACCCCCAGCCCGCGCTGCTCGCGCTCGTACCAGGAGGCCCCGATGCCGAGGCGGGCCCGCCCGCCCGACAGCACGTCCAGGGTGGTGACGATCTTGGCCAGCAGCCCCGGGTGCCGGTAGGTGACCCCGGTGACCAGCACCCCGAGGGTCATCCGCTCGGTTAGGGCGGCCACGTACCCGAGGGTGGTGTAGCTCTCCAGCATCGGCTCGGCCGCCGACCCGGTCTGCTCCATCTGGAAGTAGTGGTCCATCACCGTGAACGACGAGATCCCGGCCTGCTCGGCGACCCGGGCCGTGTCGGCCAAGGTCCCGGCGATCCGCTCCGGCTCCGCCGGGGTCGAGTAGTTCCAGTAGTGCAGTCCGAGGTCCACGCCGTCCTCCTCCGCCCGATCCAGCCGTCCGAACCCTACGCCGTTTCCGCCGGCCGGTGCCGCGGGGCGCGGCGGGCCCGGGTGGTGGGCGGCGGGTCGGGGACCAGGGGGAGCGGGGAGGGGGGCTTGATCTCCTCAAGGCGGAGGTAGGTGACCAGGCGCTGGCCGCCGCGGGTGGACAGGCGGGCCAGCACCTGCTGGAGCTCGGCGACGTCGCGGGCGACGATGGTGAGCAGGTAGTCCATCTCGCCGGCGACGTTGTCGGCGGCGGTGATCTGGGGCAGGGCGCGCAGCTGGTCCTCGAACACCCGGGTCGAGCGGGGGTCGTGGCGGGCCAGGCTGGCGGCCACGTACACGTGGAGGGGGAACCCGGCGGCGGCGGGGTCGAGGCGGGCGGTGATCACCCGGATGACTCCGGACTCCTTGAGCCGGCGGACCCGGTGCAGGGTCGCGGCGGGGGAGAGCCCGACCAGGCGGGCCAGCTCGACGTTGGTGCGGTCCGCGTCCTGCTGCAGGACGGTCAGCAGCTGGATGTCAATATCGTCAAGCGCAACGGCCATCTCACAATCGATTGTTTCGCACAATCGCGCGATTGGCGAATGTGGCGGGGACCGGCTGCCAGCATGGCGCCATGGACACCAACCGTCGGAACGCCGTGGCCGCGCTCACCGCCGCCGGCCTGCTCTGGGGCACGACCGTGCCCGTGACCAAGCTCGCCCTGGCCTGGCTGCCGCCGGGCTGGCTCACCGTGGCCCGCTTCGGCCTGGCCGCGGCCGTGCTCCTGGCGGCCGTCCGGGGCCGGGCCCGCGACGCCTGGAGCCCGGCCGTGGCGGCCTGGGGGGCGGCCGGCTACGGCGGGGCGATCCTTGTCCAGAACGCCGGTATCACCCGGACCAGCGTCAGCCACGCCGCCCTGCTCGTCGGGGCCACGCCCGTGCTGGTGGCGCTCATGGCGGCCGCCCGCGAGCGCCGGCTGGGGCCGCCGGCGGCGTGGAGCGGGTTCGCGGTGTCGTTCGGCGGGGTCGCCCTGGTCGCCGCCGGCGGGGGCGGCGGGGCCGCCCGGTCCGGCGACGGCCTGGTCCTGGCGTCGCTCGGGCTCTCGGCCGCGTTCACGGTCGCCCAGCCTCGCCTCCTCGAGGGCCGCGACCCGGTGGCCGTGTCGGCCGTGCAGTTCCTGGCCGCGGCCGTGGCCGCCCTGCCGGTGGCCGCGCTCACCGAGGGCCCGCCGCCGGTCGCCGGCGGCCCGGGGGTGGCCCTGGTGGCCACCGCCGGCCTGGCCCTGCTGGGCACCCTGGGCGCCAACACCCTGTTCGCCCAGGGCCAGGCCCGGGTCGCGGCCGAGACCGCCGGCGCCTTCGTGAACCTGGAGCCGCTGGTCGGTGCCGCCGCCGGCGCGGTCGTGTTCGGCGACCCGGTCGGCGCCCCCCAGGCGGTTGGCGCCGCCGCCATCCTGGCCGGGATCGCCCTCAGCACCCTGCCCCTTGGTCACAGGGCGGCACGGGCCGCCGTCGCGTCCAGGCGGTCGGCGTCGTCGAGGGCGTGGCCGACGAGCGTGTGGAGGCCGTCCGCCTCCTCGAGGAGCCGTGCCGCCAGCGGCCGGTCGCCGGCCGCGGCCGCGGCCCGGGCCAGGGCGTCAAGGGCCAGGGTCTGGGTCTCGGGGTCCTGGTGGCGGCGGGCCTCGGAGAGCACGGCCTGGAGGTCGCCGAGGGCGGCCCCGTCGCCCTGCTCGGCGGCCAGGGCGCCCAGCAGGCAGCGGGTCAGCAGGGCCCCGTCCCCGCCGCCGGACGCCCGGTACCAGCGGTCGTTGGCCTCCAGCAGGGTCCGGGCGGCGGCCGGGTCGCCGGCGCTCCGCAGGGTCCGGGCCAGGTGGGTCCGGGCGGTGGCGGCGATGCGGAGGTCGCCGGCGGTGGCGGCCGCCTGGATGGCCCTGGCCAGGGTGTCGCGGGCCTGACCGGGCGCGCCGGCCCGCTGCTGGACCCGGCCGAGGGTGGTGAGGTGGAGGGCGGCCTGCCCGGCGAACCCGAGGGTCTCCGAGAGCGCGGCGGCGCGGTCCAGCGCGGCCGCGGCGTCGCCGAACCGGTGCTCGGCGTTGGCGATGGCGCCCAGCATGGCCTCGGCATGGACCATCCCCCAGGCGTCCCCGATCGGGGTCAGGAGCGCCACCGCCTCGGTCGCCGAGCGGGTGGCGGCGGCGGTGTCGCCGAGCATGATCGACCCGAAGGTGCCGAGCAGCAGGCTGGCCGCGGTCTCCCAGGGCAGCTCGAGGCGCCGGTAGGTGGCCGCGCTGGCCGCGGCGGACGCCACCACGTCCTGGGGGCGGCCCTGCTGGATGCGGAGGAACGCCAGGTGCCGCTGGGCGTCGGCGGCCAGGCGCTCGTCGCCGAGCCGCCCGGCGATCGCGGCGGCGTCGTCGAGGTCGGCCTGGGCCTGGTCGACGTTGCCGGCCGACGCCTCCAGCCAGCCGGCGAGCAGCAGCCCGGTGGCCCGCTCCCGGGGCGGGACGTGGCCGCGGGCCGCCCCGAGGGCGTCGCGGACCCTGGCGGCGCCGGCCACCCCGTCGCCGAGGACCACCCAGGTCCAGCCGTAGCCGTTGGCCAGCCGCAGCCCCAGCCGGGGGTCGTGGCGGGCGGCCCAGGCCAGGGCGGTGTCGACGTTGGCCCGCTCGGCCCTGACCAGGGCCAGGCACTCGGGCTGGGCCCGGCCGCGGACTCCTGCGGCGCAGCGGTCGCCGGCCTCGGCGAACCAGGCGGCGTGGGCCGCGGCCGCGTCGCCGGCCAGCCCGGCCCCGTCGAGCCGGTCGGCGGCGAAGGCGCGGATGCTGTCCAGCAGCCGGTAGCGGGTGGTCCCGTCGCCGGCCGTCTCCACGCTCAGCATCGACCGGTCGGCGAGCCGGGCGAGCGCGTCGGCCGCGGCCGGCCCGGGGACGCCGAGCGCGGTCACGACCCGCTCGGCCGCGGCCACCGGCGCCCCGCCGGCGAAGCGGGACAGGGCCCACAGCCCCCGCTGGTCGTCGGGGAAGAGCTGGTCGTAGCTCCAGGCGATGGCGGCGGCCAGGGCCCGGCGCCGCTCCGGACGCCGGCTGGTCGGGTCCTGGAGGAGGCTGAAGCGGTCGTCGAGGCGCCGGGCGATCTCCTGGACCGACAGCGACTTGACCCTGGCCGCGGCCAGCTCGATGGCAAGGGGCAGGCCGTCCAGGGAGCGGCAGACCGCCTCCACGGTGGCGGCGGTGTCGCCGTCGAGGGCGAACCGCCGCCGGGTCCGGGCCGCCCGGTCGGCGAACAGGGTCACCGACTCCGGGAGGGGCAGCGGGTCCAGGAAGTGGACGGCCTCGCCGTCGACCCCCAGGGGGGCCTGGCTGGTGGCGACGATCCGCAGCGGCGGGGCGCCGTCCAGCAGCCGGGTGGCCAGGTCGACCACGCCGTCGATGACGTGCTCGCAGTTGTCGAGGACGAGCACGGTCTCGGCGGCCGCGAAGCGGTCGAGCAGGGTCTGCTCGCCTCCGGTGAGCGCCAGCGCCTCGCCCACCAGCCGCGGGATCGAGGTGGTGGCGTCGGCCACCTCCAGCCTGACCAGCCAGACCCCGCCGCCGGGGTGGAGCCGGCCCACGGCCTCGAGGGCGGTGCGGGTCTTGCCGACCCCGGCCGGCCCGACCAGGGTGACCAGCCGGCTGCTGCCGATCAGCCGGCCGATGGCGGCGAGGTCCTCGGCCCGCCCGACCAGGGGCGTGGCCAGGGCGGGCAGGTTGCCGACGACCAGGGCCGGCGGCGCGGCGGCGGTCGCGGCGGGGTCGAGGGCGGCGCTCTGCCGCAGGATCTGGCGCTCGAGGTCGGCCAGCGCCCGGCCCGGCTCGATGCCGAGCTCGTCGGCCAGCAGCCGCCGCACCCGCCGGCAGGCGGCGAGCGCATCGGCCTGCCGGCCGGCCCGGTACAGGGCGGTAGTGTAGGAGGCCCACAGGCCTTCGCGCAGCGGATGCTCGCCCACCAGCCATTCCAGCTCGGCGATGAGGTCGCCGCCGGCCCCGAGGTCGACCCGGGCCGCCGCCCGGTCCTCGAGCAGGCCGAGCCGGACCTCCTCGAGGCGGGCCCGGTGGGGATGGAGCCACTCGCCGTCGCCGGCGTCGGCCAGGACTTCGCCCCGGAACAGGGCCAGCGCCTCGGTGGCGGCCTCCAGCGCCGCGTCGGCGTCGCCGTCGCGGCGGGCGGCGGCCGCGGCCGCGGCCAGGGTGGCCACCCGGAGGGCGTCGACCCCGCCGGGATCGAGGGCCAGGGTGTAGCCGCCATGCCCGCCGGCGACCACGGCCGGGTCGGCCAGGGCCCGGCGCAGCTGGGACGCCTTGGACTGGAGGGTGTTGCGGCCCGTGGCCGCGGCGGCCTCGCCCCACAGATCCTCGATCAGCCGCTCGGCCGAGACGACCTGCCCGGCGTCCAGGGCCAGGCGGACCAGCAGCTCGGTGGTCTTGCCCGACGGCACCGGGAGCGGCCGGCCGTCGCGCCGGACCTCGAGGGGGCCGAGCACCCCGATGGTGAGCATGGCTCAGGGTACGCCGTCAGCCGCGCCGTCAGCGGATCGTCAGCGCCCCGGGCGACCCTGCGGGCATGGCCGATGACCTTCACCCGCTGATCCGCCGCCTGATCGCCGGCGACGACCAGGCCCGCGCGTCGCTCCAGGCCCTGGCCGCGACCGAACGCGAGCCGGCCCTGCTGGTCGCGGCCGCCCTGGCCGGCCCCGGCGGCGACCGGCTCCTGGCCGGGGCGGCCGCGACCGCCACCACCACCCGCGACCGCCAGCTGGTGGCGATCGCCGCCGCCCACCTCGCCGGCGACGAGGACCGCCTCGACGCGCTGGTCCGTGACCACCTCGCCGACCATCCCGGCAGCCTGCTCGCCGCCTGGATCGCCGCCCAGCACCCGTCCCGTCCCCGGTAAGGAGCGCCCCATGCCCACCCGGACCACCCGCCGCCTCGCCGCCGCCACCATGGCCGCGGCCGCCCTCCTGGCCATCGCCGGGTTCACCGCCCTCGGCTCGGTCTTCGAGTACCCGCAGATCCTCAAGGAGCCGACCGCCGACATCCTCGCCCTCTACCGCGCCCACCAGGGCGCCGTGATGGCCTGGTTCGCCGTCCTGATGGTCAGCGCGGCCCTGCTCGCCCCGGCCGGCGTCCTGCTGGGCCGCCTCGCCGGCGGCTCCCGCGGCCGCTGGATCGCCGGCGTCGGCGTGGTCGCCGCCGCCGTCCAGGTGATCGGCCTCTCCCGCTGGGTCCTGCTGGTCCCGTCCATCAGCCACGACGCCACCGACCCGGCCCGGACCGCCGGCGCCCACCACAGCTTCCAGCTCGTCCACACCTGGCTCGGCACCATCCTCGGCGAGACCATCGGCTACGCCCTGACCGCGGCCTTCACCGTGCTGATCACCCTCGCCGTCACCCGCAGCACCGCTCCCCGCTGGATGACCTGGCTGGGCTACGCCGCCGCCGCCCTCATCGCCACCGGGGTCGTCATCCCCCTCGGCCTGGAGCTCGCCAGCCTCACCAACTTCGCCGGCTACGTCCTCTGGTGCCTGTGGCTGCTCGCCATGGCCGCCTTCCTGTGGCGCGCCCCGGCCGCGACCGTCAGCCCGACGGCGGCGGTGACGAACCTGGCCCAGGGTCGCTGACCGGCGATCGCGCGGTCAGCGACCGGCGACGGCGAGCAGGTGGGCGCTGGCCCCGAGCAGGCTCGGCTCGGTCTCGACGCGGCGGATGGCCCGGAGGACCCGTTCCCGGCGCGGCGGGTCGGCCAGCCGCCGCTCGATGTCGGGCAGCATCCAGGCCGGGCCCTCCACGGCCAGCAGGGCGTGCAGGCGCAGGCCGGCCTCGGTGACCTCCCGGGCCAGCTCCTCGGGCAGGTGGAAGAAGGCGGTGGTGAACCACTCCGGGCGTCCGGTCGGGTTGCGGTGCTGGCCGTCGCGCAGGTCGCCCTCGACGATCGCCTCGAACCCCGGCTCGTCCAGGTAGCCGCGGAGCAGGCCGTCGCAGGCGGACGCGAACCGGGAGATCCCGGCCGCGGTCAGGACCCCGCCCGGGCGCAGCACCCGCCGCGCCTCGGCGAGGGCCCGGATCCGGTCGCCGCGGTCGGTCAGGTGGTACAGGGGGCCCAGCAGCAGGACGGCGTCGACGCCGGCGTCGGGCCACTCGAGCCGGCGGGCGTCACCCACGCCGGCGCCGGCCAGCGGGCTCCCCGGCTGCTGCCCGGAGGCGCGCAGCGCCTGCTCGACGTGGACGGCCACCGGGTCGACCAGGTGGACCTCGTAGCCCCGCGCGGCCAGGGGCAGGGCGTACACGCCAGCGGCCCCGCCGACGTCCAGGACGACCGCGGGTGCCGGCGGCAGGTACCGGACCAGCAGCTCCCAGGTGCGGACCCGCTCAAGGCTCAGGGGCCCGAGCCGCCGCTCCTCCGGCACCTCGGCGTAGTGGGCGGCGATCTCGCGGTCGAGCCGCTCGTGATCGGTCATCGGGCAGGGACCGCTATCCGCCGCCCATGGCCTTCCATCGCTGGGCGAGCGGCGGCTCCGCCGGCTTGTCGGGCGTGAGGGCGTCGACCCTGACCACCACCGCGGCAACGACGCCGAGGAGCAGCAGCAGCACGACGATCCAGGTCACAGGCGGCTCCTTCTCTGGCCGAGCCCTGCCGGCTTGAGCAGCCGTCGCCACGGTACCAGGCCGTGGCCGTCGGCCGGATTCCGAAGGTCACATGCTCTTGACATATTCTATCTAGTAAGAGTAACTGTCATAAGGTTGCGACTCTCGGAAGTGGTGATTGCCATGGATCCTCGCGGAACCCGCCGGTGGTGGGCGCTGGGCGCCCTGATGCTGGCCGTGCTGGCGGTCGGCCTGGACGGGACCGTCCTCAGCGTTGCCCTGCCGACCCTGGCCGCCGACCTGCACGCCTCCACCGCCGACCTGCAGTGGTTCGTCTCCGGTTACACCCTGGTGCTGGCCGTGGCGCTGCTCCCGGCCGGGCTGCTCGGCGACCGCTACGGCCGCAAGCGGGTCCTGCTGGGGGCGCTGGCGCTGTTCGGCGCCGGCTCGGTGGCTGTCGCCTCCGCGCCCTCGGCGGGGGCGTTCATCGGCGCCCGGGTGCTGCTGGGCCTGGGCGCGGCCGCCATCATCCCGCTGTCGCTGTCGGTGCTGACGGTGCTGTTCACCCCCGAGGAGCGGCCCCGGGCGGTCGGGGTCTGGGCGGCGGCCAACTTCCTGGCGTTGCCCCTCGGGCCGATCCTGGGTGGCTGGCTGCTCACCAACTACTGGTGGGGATGGGCTTTCCTCATCAACCTGCCCGTGGTCCTGGTCGGGCTGCTGGCCGTGGCGGTCCTGGTGCCGGAGTCGCGCAGCGCCGGCCGCACCGGGCTCGACCCAGTCGGCGTGCTGGCCTCCAGCACCGGGCTGGCGGTGGTCGTCTACGGGGTGATCCTGGCCGGCGAGCGCGGCTGGGGCGACACCACCGCGGTGGCCGCGATGGTCGCCGGGGCGCTGGTCCTGGTCGGGTTCGGGCTCTGGGAGCGCCGGCTCGGCCGGCGCCCGGACGGCCAGCCGCTGGTCGACCTGGCCCTGTTCCGCTCGACCAGCTTCACCTGGGGCACCATCCTGGCCGCGGTGGGCGTCTTCGCCCTGTTCGGCGTGCTGTTCACCGCCCCCCAGTACTTCCAGGCGATCCTCGGCACCGACGCCATGGGCAGCGGCCTGCGGCTGCTCCCGCTGATCGGCGGCCTGGCCGTCGGGGCCAGTGTGGCCGACCGGATCGCCGCCCGCGCCGGCGCCAGGCTCACCGTCGCCTCCGGGTTCGCCCTCCTGGCCGTCGGCCTGGGGGTCGGGGCGACCACCGGGGTGACCAGCGGCACCGGCTTCATCGCGGCCTGGACCCCGGTGGTCGGCCTGGGCATGGGGTTCGGGCTGGCCACGGCGTCGGCGGCGGCGCTGGGGGCGCTGCCGACCGAGCGCGCCGGGGTCGGCTCGGCGGTGATCCAGGCGGTGAACAAGGTCGGCGCCCCGTTCGCGGCGGCCATCCTCGGCAGCGTGCTCAACGCCACCTACCGGGGCCGGCTCGACCTCACCGGCGTCCCCGCCCAGGTCGCCGACGCCATGCGGGAGAGCGTCTTCGCCGGGGTCACGGCGGCCCACCAGCTCGGGTCGGCGCCGCTGCTGGAGGAGGTGCGGGCCGCCTTCGTGGCCGGCATGGATGGCATGCTGTGGGCGTGCGCCGCCATCGCGGTGGCCGGCATGGTCCTGGCCCTGGTCTTCCTGCCGGGACGGGCCGCCCCGACGGCGACGCCGCCCCCGCCGGAGCCGGCCAGGGTTGGAGGATGAGCCGTTGCCAGACGATGACCGACCCGCGACCGGGCTGCGGGAACGCAAGAAGGCCAGGACCAAGGCCGCCATCCAGCAGCACGCCATGCGCCTGTTCTCCGAGCAGGGCTACCAGGCCACCACCGTCGAGCAGATCGCCGCGGCGGCGGAGGTCTCGCCCAGCACCTTCTTCCGCTACTTCCCGACCAAGGAGGACGTCGTCCTCTACGACGCCCTGGACCCGGTCCTGCTGGAGGCGTTCCGGGCCCAGCCGGCCGAGCTGCACCCGATCAAGGCCCTGCGGGAGGCGATGTGGTCGGTGCTCGGCGAGCTGCCCGAGGGCGAGCTGGCGGTGCAGAGTGAGCGCGACACCCTGATCCGCGCCGTGCCCGAGCTGCGGGCCAGGATGCTGGACGAGTTCGCCAAGAACCTCGAGCTGTTCGCCGAGATCGTGGCCGACCGGGTCGGGCGCCGCCCCGACGACCCGGCCGTGCGCACCGTGGCCGGCGCGGTCATCGGGGTCGGGATCAGCGCCTGGTACACCGCCGGTCCCGGTGCCGAGCCCAGGGACTTCCTCGCCGCGCTTGACGCCAGCCTGGCCCACCTGGAGGCCGGCCTGCCCCTGTGAGCGGGCGCGACCTACCGCTTGGCCGGGAGCGACCGGGCGTAGGACGTGCCCAGCTCCACCCACTTGGCGAGCTGGCGCTTGGTGCGCACGTCCTCCGGCTCGACCCGCAGCCACCCCCGCATCTGCCGCCCGCGCATCTCCATGGGGAACGCGTTGGTGGTGGCGACGAGCGCATCCGACCGGTCAGGGTCGACCCGGACCAGGACGCCGCCCTGGCCGCTGGCCGCCACGGCCATGTTGCCGCCGATCAGGAACGCGAGCCCGCCGAACATCTTCTGCTCGGCCACGCCGGACTCGCCGCCGACCAGCTCGCGGATGCGATCCGCGAGGTCCTCGTCGTAGGCCATGGTCGCGACCCTACGACGGCGGTCCGCTGGTCGCCGGGGCCGGCTGGTCCTCGGCCAGCTCGTCGGGCCCCACGTCCGGCTTGCGGGCCAGGCTGCTCGGCCACCAGATGTGCCGTCCGGCGTCGAGGTTCAGCGCGGTGACCAGCACCGAGCGGACCACGAAGGTGTCCAGCAGCACCCCGAAGGCCACCGCGAAGCCGATCTCGGTGACGAACACCAGCGGCAGCGTGCCGAGGGCGGCGAAGGTCCCGGCGAGCACGATGCCCGCGGAGGTGATC
>DASZON010000373.1:0-3047 GCA_035550755.1 Actinomycetota bacterium
AGCCCAGCTCGACCGGGTCCATGTGCTCGTAGGTGGTCCGCTCCATCAGCACCCCGTGCTGGTGGATGCCGGACTCGTGGGCGAAGGCGTTGGCCCCCACGATCGCCTTGTTGGGCTGGATCGGGTAGCCGGTGAGCAGGCTGACCAGCCGGGAGGTGCGGGCGATCTCGCGGGTGTTGACGTCGGTCTTGGCGCCGAGGGAGGACTGGTGGGTCCGCAGGGCCATCACCACCTCCTCCATGGAGCAGTTGCCGGCCCGCTCGCCGATGCCGTTGACGGCCACCTCGACCTGGCGGGCCCCGGCCTGGACGGCCGCGATCGAGCTCGCCACCGACACGCCCAGGTCGTCGTGGCAGTGGACGCTCCAGGTGGCCCGGTCGGACCCGGGGACCTCGGCGATCAGCCAGGAGACCAGCTCGGCGAAGGCGTCGGGCAGCATGTAGCCGACGGTGTCGGGTACGTTGCAGGTGGTCGCCCCGGCCGAGATGGCGGCCGCGTACACCTGCTTGAGGAACTCGGGGTCGGAGCGGGTGGCGTCCTCGGCCGAGAACTCGACGTCGTCGGTGTAGCCCTTGGCCCGCGCCACCGCGCCCTCGGCCGCGGCCAGGACCTCGGCCGGGGTCATGCGCAGCTTGTGCTCCATGTGGATCGGGCTGGTGGCGATAAAGGTGTGCAGCCGGGCCCGGCCGGCCGGGGCCAGGGCCTCGGCGGCCCGGTCGACGTCGCCGGGGGCGGTCCGGGCCAGGGCGGCGATGGTCGCGCCCTTGACCCGCTCGGCGACCGCCCGTACGGCCGCGAAGTCGCCCTGGCTGGCCTGGGGGAACCCGGCCTCGATGACGTCGACGCCCAGCCTGGCCAGCTGCTCGGCGATCTCCAGCTTGGCCTTGGCGTTGAGGTTGATCCCCGGGGCCTGCTCCCCGTCGCGCAGGGTGGTGTCAAAGACGATGATCTGCTCGGCCACGGCCGGCGACCTCCTTGTGGGTTCCGCTTGGCTTCCGTTTCCTCCTGCCCGCCTCGAGGCACTCCGTGGGGCGGCCGGCGTAGGCCGCCCCACGGCAGCGGAGGACCAGAAGAAGCGGCGCCCCGAAGGTCGTCCGGGTCATGCGCCCGCTCCCGTCTGGGTGAGCTGGATGAAGGTCGCGTCGTGGGCGCCGATCTCCCGCTCCACCCGGTCGAGCACGCCGGCGGGGATGCCGGCGTCGACGGTCAGCGCCATCAGGGCTTCGCCGCCCTGCTTGCGCCGGCCAACCTGCATGCTGCCGATGTTGACGCCGCTCTCCCCCAGCAGCGTCCCGACCCGGCCGATGACCCCGGGCCGGTCCTCGTAGAACAGGAACGCCATGTGGCGGGCCGGGGCCATGTCCACGGGGATGCCGTTGATGGCCACCAGCCGCTCGGTGTCGCGCGGGCCGATGGTGGTGCCCGAGACCCCGACCTGGCCCCGCGACCCCTCCCCGGACAGGGTGATCAGGTTCACCCAGTCGCGGCTGTGGCGGGTCTTGGACTCGGTGACCTCGATGCCGCGCTCGGCCGCCAGCAGGGGGGCGTTGACGAAGGTGACCGGCTCGGAACAGATCGGGCCCAGCATCCCCTTGAGGGCGGCCAGGGTCAGCACCCGGATGTCCTGCTCGACCACGGCCCCGACGTAGTCGATCTGGAGCCGGCCGCCGCCGACGGCGCTGCTGCGCCCGCCCGGCCCGCCCCCGGCCAGGGCCACGTACAGCTGGCCCAGCTTCTCGACCAGGCCCACGAACGGCCGCAGGGCGTCGGGCACCGGACCGGCGTCGACGTTGACCGCGTTGGGCACGAACTGGCCGGCCAGGGCGAGCAGGAGCTGCTCGGCGATGGTGATCCCGGCCTTGTCCTGGGCCTCGGCGGTGGAGGCGCCCAGGTGCGGGGTGACCACCACCTCGTCCAGCTCGAACAGGGGGCTCTGGGTGGCCGGCTCCTCGGCGAACACGTCCAGGGCGGCCCCGGCCAGGTGGCCGTCGTCGACCGCCTTGGCAAGGGCGGCCTCGTCCACGATCCCGCCCCTGGCCGTGTTGACCAGCCGGGCCCCGCGCTTCATGGCGGCCAGCTCGGCCTCGCCGATCAGCCCGGTCGTCTCCGGGGTCTTGGGCAGGTGGACGGTGACGATGTCGGCCCGGCCCAGGACCTCGGCCAGGCTGGCCAGCTCGACCCCCATGTGGGCGGCCCGCTCGCGGGTCACGAACGGGTCGTAGGCCAGCAGGCGCATGCCGAAGGCGTTGCAACGCTGGGCGACCAGCGCCCCCACCCGGCCGAGGCCGACGATGCCGAGGGTCTTGCCGTACAGCTCGGTCCCCTGGAAGCGGCTGCGCTCCCAGCGGCCGTCGCGCAGGGCGTTGTGGGCCTGGGGGATGTTGCGGGCCTGGGCCAGGATCAGGGCCACGGTGTGCTCGGCGGCCGAGATCACATTCGACTGGGGGGCGTTGACGACCATGATCCCCAGCCGGGTGGCGGTGGCCACGTCGACGTTGTCGAGGCCGATGCCGGCCCGGCCGACGACCTTGAGGTCGCGGCCGGTCTCCAGCACCTCGGCGTCGACCCTGGTGGCCGAGCGGACCACCAGGGCGTCGACGCCGCCGACGGCCGCCAGCAGCTCCTCGCGGGTCATGGAGCTGCGGGCGTCCACCTCGTGAGCGGTGCGCAGCAGCTCCACGCCGGCGTCGGCCAGCGGCTCGGCGATCAGGACCTTGGCCATGGGCTGGTCGCTACCCCTGCTCCCGCAGCCAGGACATCATCCGGCGCAGGGGCTTGCCGGTCTGCTCGATCGGGTGCCTGGCCCCGGCCTCGCGCATCCGGGTGAAGTTGGGCCGGCCCTGGTCGTCCTCTTCCACCCACTCGCGGGCGAACGACCCCGACTGGATCTCGGACAGGATCCGGCTCATCTCGGCCTTGGTGTCGTCGTTGATGACCCGCGGCCCCCGGGTGTAGTCGCCGTACTCGGCCGTGTCCGAGACCGAGTAGCGCATGCCGGCCAGGCCACCCTCGTACATGAGGTCGACGATCAGCTTGAGCTCGTGGAG
>DASZON010000374.1:0-5921 GCA_035550755.1 Actinomycetota bacterium
CCACCGGGGCGTCGTCGACGTCCCCGACCGCCTCCAGCTCCTCCTCGCGCTCCTCGCCGGCCTCCAGCCCCTCGACGTCGGCCAGGGCCCCGAAGGTGTCGCCGACCCCGCCGGACGCCGCCCCGCCGTAGTAGCGGGTGACCGCCTCCTGGATGTCGGAGGCGGTGGCCACCGCCGTGCGGATCGAGGCCAGCTTGGTGGCCAGACGGATGTCGTCCAGGGCGAGCACGTTGGTCGGGTCGGCCAGCGCGACCGTGAGCACGTCGTGGGCCAGGGTGACCGGGACCGCCCCGTGCCGCAGGGCGACGTTGCGGGGCAGCACGGCCAGGGTCTCCTCGGCGATGGGCATGCTGCCCAGGTCGAGGAAGGGCAGGCCGAGCTGGTCGGAGAGGGCACGGGCGATCTGCACCTCGTCGGCGAAGCCGAGGGCGGTGATGACCTCGCCAAGGCGCCGCCGGCGGCCCTTGTCCTCGCGCTGGGTGCGCAGGGCCTCGTCGAGCTGCGCCTCGCTCAGGACCTGCCCGGCGACCAGCACCTCGCCGAGCCGGCGACGCCCGCCCGGCGCCCCGCCAGCCGCCCAGCTTGTGCCCATGTCGGCGGTCTCCCCTCTCCTGGACGTATCTCGTCCTGGTTCTATCGGCAGCCGGGGGCCTCGCGTTGACGGGCGGCGGCGGGCGCCCGACACTGGCCGCCATGAAGCTGGGCCTCGCCGTCCCCCACTACGACGTCTCCTTCCCCGACCGGCAGCCGGCCACCTTCGACCGTATCGCCCGGTATGCCGAGCTGGCCGAGCGGCTCGGCTTCTTCCAGCTGTGGGTTTCGGACCATTTCTGGCTCGACCTTGAGCGCTACGGCGGTCCCGCCGGGCGACAGGGCACCCCCGAGTGCTGGACCACCCTGTCCGCCCTGGCCGCGCGGACCAGCCGGGTCCGGCTGGGCAGCCTGGTCCTGGCGGCCGGGTTCCGGCCGCCGACCCTGCTGGCCAAGATGGCCGCCACCCTCGACCAACTCAGCGGCGGGCGGCTCGACCTGGGGCTCGGGGCCGGCTGGAACCAGGCCGAGTTCGCCGAGAACGGGCTGCCGTTCCCCCGGCCGGGGGAGCGGCTGGCCCTGCTCGAGGAGACCCTGGGGGTGCTGGCCGCCCTGCTCGAGGCCTCGCCCGAGCCGGCGTCGTTCCGCGGGCGCTACGTCACCGCCGACCAGGCCCCGGTCCTCCCTGGCCCGCTCCAGCGGCCGCGGCCGCCGCTGTGGGTCGGCGGCAGCGGGGACCGGCTGCTCGGGGTGGTCGCGCGGGCCGCCGACGGCTGGAATCTCTGCTGGTCGGTGACGCCCGAGGCCTACCGGGAGCGGCTGGCCGTGCTGGCCGCGGCCTGCCGGCGGGCCGGGCGCCCGCCCGGGGAGGTCCGCCGCTCCCTCGGCCTCCAGACCCTGATCGGCACCGACGCCGACGACCTGGTCGAGCGCTGGGAGCGCCTCAAGGCCCACACCCCGGACGGGATCCTGGACGGGCTGGAGCTGCGCGACTGGGCCGCGTCCCGGCTGGTCGGCACCCCAGACGAGATCCTCGCCCAGCTCCGGGGCTGGGAGGAGCTGGGCGTGGAGCAGGTGGTGGCCAGCTTCTCGGCCCTGCCGTTCGCGGTCTTCGAGGACGAGCAGCTGGAGCTGGCCGCCGAGCGGGTCCTGCCCCGGCTCTAGCCGAGCCGGGCGGCAGGGTCAGAACCGGACCGCGGTCAGGGTGAACTCGTGGGGGGCGGCCTGGGGCCGGTCCAGGTCGGGGTGGGCGGCCTCGACCTCGGCGCGGAGGCGGCGGGTGGCGGCCTCGAAGACCTCGTCGGGCAGGCGCCAGGTGTGGGAGTAGATGCGGCGCTCGACGTCGGCCAGGGATTCGCGGTAGGTCTCCGGTTGCTCCCAGCGGACCGGCTCCAGGAGCTCGGCCGTCCCTCCGAGGGCGACCAGGGCGGCGACCTTGACGCTGTCGTCGGTGGTGCCGACGGCGCGGGGCCCGCCGCCAAGGGCCCGGGCGAGCTCGTCGAAGCGCCGCAGGGTCTCGGTCCGGGGCCCTTCCCTGCCGCGGTGGCTGCTGCCCCGCCCGATCAGGACCACGCCGCCGGGGGCCAGCACCCGCCGGGCCTCGGCCAGGGCCAGCTCCCAGTCGGGGACCAGGTGGAGCACGTGGACCTCGAGCACGGCGGCGACGCTGGCGTCGCGGAACGGGAGGTGGGTGGCGTCGCCCCGGAGCACCACCGGAGGCGGCAGCCTGGCCGCGGCCGCCTTGGCCCGGTAGCGGTCCAGCATCGGCCGGGACAGGTCGACCCCGACCAGGTTCCGGCCGCGGCGGTGCAGGGGCAGCGAGACCCGCCCGGTGCCGACGCCGACCTCGAGCAGAAGGCCGCCGGGGCCGACGGCCGCCTCCACCCGGTCGGCGGCCTGCTCCTCGACCTCGGGCGGGATCCTCCGGGTCTCGTCGTAGTAGCCGGCGGCCCGGTCGAAGGCGATGCTCACACGACCGCCCTGGCCACGACCGCGGCGGGGGCGGCATCAGCGTGGGGGAGGGGCCGGCGGGCGACCAGGTGCTCGATCTTGCCCATGCGGCGGGTGACGGCCAGGCGCCGCTCCCACAGGTCGACGGCCACGCCCTCGCCCGTGGCCCGGATGTCGACCCAGTTCACCGGGTAGGTGGGGACGAACACCGGCGGCAGGGCCAGCCAGGCCCGCACCGGGACCAGGCCCCGGACCCAGCAGCCGGCGTCGGCCGCCACCCGGTCCCCGGGCAGGTGCAGGATGCCGGGCTCGTGGGTGTGGCCGGTGACCAGCACGGTCGCGGCCGGGTCGCGCCGCTCCAGCAGCTCGGGGAGGTCGCCCCGGCGGGCCGCAGCCTCGTCGGCGGCCTCGTCGGGGGTGGGCAGGCCGTAGGCGGCCGCGGCCCGCCGGAAGCTGCGCCCGAGGAAGGTCGACAGCACGGCCAGCAGGGCCAGGTTGGTGAGCACGAACGACGACACCCAGCGCACCGCCCGGTTGCCCAGGTAGGCGATCCGGCCCAGGTCGCCGACGAGCAGCCCGACGGCCAGGTTGAGGGCGATGGTCAGCAGCACCAGCGGCAGGGCGAAGTCGCGCAGGGCCCGGCCCATGAACTTGTAGAAGAAGTTCGAGACCAGCCACCAGGGGACCAGCAGCCCGGGCCGCACGTTGTCGACCTCGTCGAGGGCGAGCTGCGGGTAGCGGAGGTTGGCCGCCTCCAGCCGGTTCACGAACTCGGCCACCACGTGGTCGCCGACGGGCACGTCCAGGGGGTCGAAGGGGTCGCTGCGGCGGTTCCAGCGGTCGAGGGCGTCGCCGTGCTCGGCCACCACCACGACCTCGCCGGCCCCGTCCGCCCGCTCGACCCTCAACCTCGCGTGGAGGGTGAAGTCGGTCACGCCGAACCGGTCGGCGACCAGCTTGCGGGCCGCGCCGTCCCAGGCCAGGGTCGAGTCGTGGTTGCCGACCAGGTAGACCACGGTCGCGCCGGGCCGGGCGGCCAGGCGCCGGAGGGCCTCGCCGATCGGTCCCGCCGCCGGCCCGTCCAGGACCCTGGCCACCCGCTCCTCGGGGGGGCTGGCGACGTGGAGCAGGTCGAGGACGTCGCCGCCGAGGGCCAGCACGACCTGGCCGGGATGGTCCTCCAGGGAGCCGAGCAGCTCGCACAGCTCGGCCGTGGCCGCGAAGTCGTCGCTGGGGCCGGTGTCGGTCAGGTGCAGGTCCGAGACGAACACGAAGCGGCCGCCGGGCGCCAGGCGTAGCTCCAGGTCGAGCGGGCAGGGTTCGGGGACGACGTTCGGGCTCATTGCGCCAAGTCTACGACCTCACCGGAGACGAGTAGGCTGGCTGGCCATGGACCCCAGGGAAGCGTGCCTGAAGGTGCTCGGCGAGGCCGGGGAGGAGACCCTCCACTGGACCGTGATCCTCGACCGGGCCCTCACCGAGCGCCTGATCGACCCGTTCACCACCCCCGACGTCCGCGGGGTAGTGGTCAAGACCCTTGCCGCCCTCGCCAAGGAGGGCCGGGTGGTCAAGCAGGGTCCGGGCCTGTACCGGGCCCAGGCCGGCTGAGCTAGTTCGCCGGCGGTGTCCGGGCCGTGTCGGCACCCGACCCGTTGCCGTGGAGCTGGGTGACGTCGGCCGAGGGGGCCGGGCCGGCGTCCGAGGTCGACTCGGCCACCCAGCCGGCGTCGCGGCCGGCCTCGCGCTCCAGCTGCTCGCGGCCGCCCTTGGCGCCGGCGAGCCGGCTGAAGGCCACTCCCAGCAGGGTGATGCCGGCCGCCCCGGCCAGGAGCCGGCGGTTGCGGCGGCGGGCGGCCTCGCGGCGGCGCTGGCGGGCCCGCTCGGGCAGCAGCTTGTCGGCCGCCTCGCTGGCCTGCTTGCCCAGCTCGGCGCCGAGCTCGGCGCCCTTGCGGCTGGCGGCGGCCGAGGCCCGGGCGAGCGCCTCCTTGGCCGCGTCCAGCGCGGCCACGAGGTCGTCGGTGCGGTCACTGACCTGCTCGGTCACGGCCTCCTTGGCCTTGTCGGCCGTGCTCTTCCTAGAGCTGCGGAACGTCATGCGGCCCTCCCTCGGGCTCGTCTGCTCGATTGCGCGGTTTGCCTACCCGTCCCGGGTCCGCCTACACCTCGGCCGGGATCGACGACGGGGTGAGCTCGACCAGGGTGCACTCCTTGCGCCAGCGGTCGGCCGCCTCCTCGCCGTCACGCAGGTTGAGGCGGCGGGGGAGCAGCACCGGGACGACCCTGGCGAACAGCGGGTCGTCCGGCGGGACCACCCGGGCGCTGGCCTCGACCTCGGCGACCAGCGACTGCTGCTCCTTGGAGCGGGCGATCAGCACCACCCGCTCGGCCTCGGCCAGCCCGGGGACGTGCTGCTCGGACCCGCCGACGAGCACGTACACGCGGCCGTCGAGGGTGCCGTACCACACCGGCACGGCCTTGTCGCCGGTGCCGCCCTCGCCCGGGACCTCGACCCAGACGACCGTGCTCTTCTTGAGCGCCTCGTCCAGCACGGCCGTGTCCGACCCGGTCGACCAGGGCGGGTCCTCGTCGAGGACGGCGATCGGGACGCGCCCGACCTCGTCCCCGCCGACCAGCAGGACCAGCTCGTGGTCGTCGGCGGAGTCGACCACGACCCCGTGGACCTCGTCGGTGAAGGTGTCGATCTTGTTGGAGCCGCGCAGGGTCAGGGCCTGCTCGGGGCTGCGCCAGACGACGTCGCCGTTGGGGGCGAGCACGGCCATGGCCTCGCGGTACCAGCCCCCGGCCCCGGTGTAGGAGCGGCGGACCAGGAACGGCGCGACCCGCCCCTTGCCGGACCGGCCCACGAACACGGCCATCGTGTCCTCGGGCTGGACCAGCCCGTCGGCGACGAGCCTGGCATCGGCGATGTAGACGCCTGTGAGGCGGACGTCCATCCGGCTCCTCTCACCCGTTTCGCGACTGCGGCGCGAACGATCATAGAAGATGTGCCCATGGGACCGGAGCGGTCCGGGGAACCCCGGCGGGATGCCCCCGAGCATCGGGAGGGGTCTGACGCCGTCGCTGTCGCCTGCCGGGTGGCCGAGGCCGAGCGGCCGGAGGTGCGGCAGTTCCTGGCCAGGGAGTGGCCGCTGGCCGACCGCGGCCTGTTCGGCGCCGACCTGGACTGGACCAGCCGCCCGGTGGTGGTCGAGGCCCGGGCCGGGCGGGAGCTGGCCGGGGTGGCGGTGGGCGAGACGGTGGCCGGCATGGCCAGGCTCCACGACCTGCTGGTGACCGAACCCCACCGGGGCCAGGGGCTGGGCGCCCGCCTGGTCGAGCTGTTCTGCGCCCGGGCGGCCGAGCTGGGCGCGGCCCGCTGCTTCCTGCGCTGCCCCGACACCGCCCGGCACCGCCGCTTCTACGAGCGCCAGGGGTTCACC
>DASZON010000375.1:0-4304 GCA_035550755.1 Actinomycetota bacterium
TGGACAGCCGGACGTGGCTGCACCGCTGCGGCGCCTGGACCGGGAAGGGGTTCTGGGCGTCGCCCTTGACCGGCGAGCGCGGCACCAGCGGGAACCACTCGGCCGCCTCCAGCTCGGCCGGGGAGGGGTAGCCCTCGACCCCGGCCCCCTCCACCGACACCTCGGGCGGGTAGTTGCCCTTGAAGAAGGCGGTGTCGACGACCACGCCGCGGACCACGCCGGGGACCCCCAACCGCACGATCGCCTCGTCGTGGCCGGGCTCGCGCCGCCGCCGCGTCTCCCAGCCGTCGTAGACCTGGCCCTTGTGGCCGAAGGTGTAGGTGGAGTAGGCGGGCGCCTCCGGCTTGATCAGGTTCTCCCGCTCGGCGAACAGCTCGTCGTTGGCGGAGACCACGCCGCCGCCCAGGCGGCGGGAGGCGAGGTCGGGCAGGCGGGTGAAGTCGTCGTCGGCCATGGTCAGGCTTCTCCTCTGGTGAGCAGGCGGCCGCGCGGCTGGTCGCCGGTCAGCTCCTGGCCACGCAGCCAGGTGCCGCGGACGACCCCCTCCTCCGGGCGACCGCCGTAGGCGGTGATCGGATGCCGGTGGTGCAGCCGCTCGGGGTCCACGACGAAGCGCTCGTCGGGGGCGAAGACGCAGAGGTCGGCGTCGTAGCCGACCGCGATCCGGCCCTTGCGCTCCAGCCCCACCAGCCGTGCCGGGCCCTCGGCCATCCAGCGGACGACGTCGGCCAGCGAGAAGCCGCGCCGCCGGGCCTCGGTCCAGACCACCGGCAGGCCGACCTCCAACGAGGAGATCCCGCCCCAGGCCAGCCCGAAGTCGCCGACGTCCAGGCGCTTGAGCTGCGGCGGGCACGGCGAGTGGTCGGTGACGACGCAGTCGATGGCGGCGTCGGCCAGGCCCTGCCAGAGCAGCTCCCGGTTGGCCGCCTCCCGCACCGGCGGGCAGCACTTGAACTGGGTGGCCCCGTCGGGGACCTCCTCGGCGCACAGCGCCAGGTAGTGCGGGCAGGTCTCGGCCGTGATCCGGACACCCTCGCGGCGGGCGCCGGCCAGCATGGGAAGGGCGTCGCCGGAGGACAGGTGCAGGATATGGGCCCGCCCCCCGCTGGTCCGGGCGGCCTCGACGACCTGGGCGATGGCCAGGTTCTCGGCCTCCCGGGGGCGGGAGGCGAGGAAGTCCAGGTAGCGCGGGCCATGGGGGGCAGGGGCGCGGTCGATGGCCCTGGCGTCCTCGGCGTGGACGATCAGGAGACCGCCGAAGGTCCGCAGCGTCGCCAGGTAGGCGTCGAGGCTGCCCGGGGGCAGCGGCGGGAACTCGTCAACGCCGGAGTGGAGCAGGAAGCACTTGAAGCCGAACACGCCGGCGTCGTGCAGGGCGCGCAGCTCCCCCTGGTTGCCCGGGACCGCGCCGCCCCAGAAGCCAACGTCGACGAAGCACCGGCCCTCGGCGCTCTTGCGCTTGACCTCCAGGGCGGCCACGTCGGTGGTCGGCGGGATGCTGTTCAGCGGCATGTCGACGATGGTGGTCACGCCGCCGGCGGCCGCCGCCCGGGTCGCGGTCGCGAACCCCTCCCACTCGGTCCGGCCGGGCTCGTCGACGTGCACGTGGGAGTCGACCAGGCCCGGCAGCAGGACCACGTCGTCGCCGAGCTCGACCACCCGCCGGCCGTCGAGCCGGGCGTCCAGGGGCTCGACGGCGGCGATCCGCTCACCGGTGACCCCGACCGCGCCGCCCCCCTCACCCGCCGCCGTGACCATGCGGCGGGCTCGGAAGACCACGTCGTACCGGGTCACCGGCTCTCCTTCCGTCGTCCTGACACTCTATCGAGCCGTCCGTTCCATGTAGGCGCGCCAGCCGCCGTAGTCGGAGATGTCGACCAGCCCGCTGCCACGGTCGTGCACGTCGGCTCGCAGCACCACCGCCAGGGCGGCCGCACCGTCGGCGAGCTCGACCACCCCCAGCTCGAGCTCGGGCGGCTCGACCGGAAGGAACTCGTCGCGGACGGCCTCCAGCGGCAGCTCGACCAGCTCACCGGGGACCGGGACGCCGCCCTCGGCCACCGGCCAGAGGGCCGGGAAGCGGCCCTCGTAGGCGTAGAAGCGGTACCGCGGGGCGGTCACGGCCTCACCCAGGAACCGGTGGTGGGCGATGTGGGGATGCACCCGCCCGCCGCGCATCCCTTCGCCGTTGAGGAACAGCGGCACGTTGGTCATCGGCTGGTCATCTCCTTCGCCTTGTCGGTCAGCCAGTCATGGGCGACCCGGACCGCCAGCCGCTCCAGCAGCGGGCCGGCCTCGGCCATGGACCGCGCCGGGTCGGGCTCCAGGTCCGAGAGCGGATAGGCGGCGAGGATCCCGGCCGGTTCGAGCTCGGCCGCCGACAGCAGCGAGCGGCCGGCCACCGCGACCACCGGGATGCCGGCCGCGCGGGCGGCCGCGGCCACCCCCGCCGGGGCCTTGCCGTGGAGGGTCTGGGCGTCCAGGGAGCCCTCGCCGCAGATGACCAGCCCGGCTCCTGGCAGCGCCTCCCGGAAGCGGACCAGGTCGAGGACGAGGTCGATCCCCGGCCGCAGCCGCGCGCCCAGGACCGCCAGGGCGGCGAACCCGACCCCGCCGGCCGCCCCGGCGCCCGGGACCTCGGCCGCGTCGGTCCCGGTGGCGCGGTGGACGGCCGCGGCCCAGCGGGCCAGGGCGGCGTCGAGCTCGGCCACGTCGGCGGGTGACGCCCCCTTCTGGGGGCCGTAGACGGCGGCCGCCCCGCGCGGCCCCAGCAGCGGGTTGTCCACGTCGCAGGCCACCACCAGCTCGGCCTGCCCGAGCGCCGGGTGCAGGCCGGCCAGGTCCAGCGAGGCCGTGGCGGCCAGGGCCGCGCCCCCGCGCCCGAGCTCGCCGCCGTTGGCGTCCAGCACCCGCCCCCCCAGGGCCTGGACCAGGCCGGCGCCGCCGTCGGTGCAGGCGCTGCCGCCGATGCCGAGGACGATCCGGCGGCAGCCGGCGTCCAGCGCCGCCCCGATCACCTGGCCCGTGCCGTAGCTGGAGGCGGTCCGGGCGGCCAGGCGCCCGCCGGGCAGCCGGCCCAGCCCCGACACGTCGGCCAGCTCGACCACGGCGACGCCGTCGCGCTCGGCGAAGGCGGTGTCCACCGGCTCGCCGGTCGGGCCCTCGGCCCGGACCGGGACGCGGCGGTACCCGGCCGAGATGGCCGCCTCCAGGGTCCCGTCGCCGCCGTCGGCCACCGGCACCTTGACGACCTCGACCCCGGGAGCGGCCCGGGCCAGCCCGGCGGCGACCCGCTCGGCGACCTGGGCCGCGGTCAGGGAGCCCTTGAACTTGTCCGGGGCGACGACGACGCGCACGCTCGGCTCCTAGTCGAGGAACTGCATCTGGTCGAGGTCGAGCGCGCCCAGGGCGGTCGGGGCGTGCTCGCCCCTGGTGGCCAGCTCCTCGAACTCGACGACGTTGTCGATCTCGGTGCCCATCGAGATGTTGGTCACCCGCTCCAGGATGACCTCGACCACCACCGGCACCCGGAACTCGGCCATCAGCTTCTTGGCCTGCTCCAGGGCGGGCAGGATCTCGCCCGGCTCCTGCACCCGGAGCGCCTTGCAGCCCATGCCCTCGGCGACCTTGACGTGGTCGACCCCGTAGCCGCCGACCTCGGGCGAGTTGACGTTGTCGAAGGACAGCTGCACGCAGTAGTCGATGTCGAAGGCCCGCTGGGCCTGGCGGATGAGGCCCAGGTAGGAGTTGTTCACCAGCACGTGGATGTAGGGCAGGTTGAACTGGGCCCCGACGGCGAGCTCCTCGATCAGGAACTGGAAGTCGTAGTCCCCGGACAGGGCGACCACGGTCGCCTCGGGGTCGGCCACGCACACGCCGAGGGCCGCCGGCAGGGTCCAGCCCAGGGGGCCGGCCTGGCCGGCGTTGATCCAGTGGCGCGGGCGGTAGACGTGCAGGAACTGGCCGGCGGCGATCTGGGACAGGCCGATGGTGCTGACGTAGCGGACCTCCTTGCCGAAGGCCTTGATCATCTCCTCGTAGACCCGCTGGGGCTTGACCGGGACGTCGTCGAAGTGGGTGCGCCGCAGCAAGGTCCGCTTCCGCTCGGCGCACGCCTCGACCCAGTCGCCGCGGTCGGGCAGCCGCCCGGCGTCGCGCCGCTCGCGGGCGACGGCGACGAACAGCTCCAGGGCCGCGCCGGCGTCCGAGACGATGCCGAGGTCGGGGGGGAAGACCCGCCCGATCTGGGTGGGCTCGATGTCGACGTGGATGAAGCGGCGCCCCCGCCGGTACACCTCCAGGCC
>DASZON010000376.1:0-9844 GCA_035550755.1 Actinomycetota bacterium
CGCCGACAGCGAGGCGGACCGGCGCCGCGCCGCCGCCCTGCGGGCCCACGTCGAGCGGGCCTACGACGCCGAGCAGGAGCGGCTCCAGGAACGGCTGGCCGGCGGCGACTTCCTGCGCGGCGAGGTGATGCGCTCCTGGCAGGAGTTCGTCGGCGTCGGCGACCTGGGCCGCTGGCTGTCGACCGGGATCGGGCGGGTCCGCTCCTGGCTGTCGCGGCAGTTCTCCCCGGCCAAGGGGGCCCCGGAGCTGCAGCGGACCAAGGAGCAGGCGTTCGACGAGCTGATCGGGGCCCTGGTCCGCCATGCCGACGTTGCCGCCGGCAACGCCGCCACCCAGTGGGCGGCCGACCCGGCCGGGGCCCTGCTGCTGGAGGCCCACCCCGGCCTCTGGGGCCACGGCCCCGAGCTGGAGCCCGAGGCCCGGGCCATGCTCACCCAGTGGCTGGGCCGGCTGACCCGGATGGTCGAGGAGCGCGGGCACAGCCGGCGGGCGTTCGCGTTCGCCGCCTCCCTGGGGGTCAACGCCATCGGGGTGGTGGCCATGCTGGCCGTGTTCGCCCACTCGGCCGGGCTCACCGGCGGCGAGGTGGCGATCGCCGGCGGCACGGCGGTGATCAACCAGAAGCTGCTGGAGGCCCTCATCGGCGAGGCCGCGGTGGCCGACATCATCCGCGCCGCCGAGCGCGACCTGCGCCGCACCCTGCGCTCGGCCCTGGAGACCGACGCCCGCCGCTTCCTGGACCTGCTCGTCCCGGCCGGCGACGGCCCCGAGGCCCTGCGTGAGGCCGGCCACCAGGTCCTGGCCGAGGCCGAGCGGCTGATCGCCAGCCTGGCGGGGACCGGCCGGTGAACCGTCCCCACCGCGAGCTCGGAAGCTGCCTCGAGGGGCTGGAGCGGGTCGCCGAGGCCGCCGAGCGGCTGGGGCTGGACGCGACCGCGGCACGGGAGACCCTGGCCGCCGCCAGGACCCGGCTCGGGTTCCCGGGGACGGCGTTCGTGATGGCCCTGGCCGGCGGCACCGGGGCCGGCAAGTCGAGCCTGCTCAACGCCCTGGCCGGGCGGGAGGTGAGCCGCCCCGGCCCGACCCGGCCGGTCACCGCCGAGCCGGTCGCCTGGGTGCCGGCCGACGCCGCTGCCGAGCTCGGCCCGCTGCTTCGCTGGGTCGGGGTCGAGAAGGTGGTCAGCCACGACGACCCCCGCTTCGGCGACCTGTGCCTGCTCGACCTGCCCGACTACGACTCGGTCGAGGCCGCCCACCGGGCCACCGTGGACCAGGTCCTGCCCCGGGTCGACGCCGCCTGCTGGGTCCTCGACCCGGAGAAGTACAACGACCGGGTGCTGCACGAGGACTACCTGCGGCCGCTGGCCCACCACGCCGACCGGGCGGTGTTCGTGGTCAACCGCCGCGACGTGGTCGGCGACGCCGGCCAGGTGGCCGCCCTCGTCGCCGACCTGCGCCGGACGCTTGCGGCCGACGGCATCACCGGCCGCCCGGTGTTCGTGGTCTCGGCCGACCCGCCCGACGGGCACGACCGGGGGGAGCTGGAGGCGCTGCGGTCCTGGCTGTCCGAGCGCCTCCAGGCCAAGGCGGTGGTGACCGAGCGCCTGGCCGCCGACTGCCGCCAGCGCGGGGCCGAGCTGGCCCGCCTGTCCGGCCTGGAGGGCGCCGACGCCGGCCGGCCCCTGGTCGGCGACGACGCCCGCCGGGACGCCCGCCGCCGGGCGGTGGCCGCGGCCCGCTCGGCCGTGGACGTCGAGGGAGTGCGCCGGGCCTGCCGCCGCCGCACCCTGGCCGAGGCCAGGGCGGCCGGGGCCGGCCCCTTCGGCCGGCTCCTGGCCGCCGTGGCCAGGGCGCGCGGCGGCGGGGAGCGGGGCCCGGCCTCGGGCCGCTCCATCGACCCGGTGGCCTACGCCCGCGCCTGGCGGAGCCGCTCCACCCTCAGCCGCACCGTCAACCCGGTCCACGACCTGCTCCGGCGGGCGGCCACGGCCGCCCCTCCGGCCCTGCGGGCCGAGGTCATGGCCCTGGCCCGCCCCGACCGGCTGGAGGAACGGCTCACCGACGCCATCGACACCGCCGTGACCACCGGCACCACCGACCACGCCCGGCCCCCCCGCTCGCTGCTGTGGCCGCTCGTCGGCGTGCTCCAGACCCTGGTCACGGTCGCCTTCGCCGCCGGCCTGCTGTGGTACCTGACCCTGTACCTGGCCGGCCGGGCCAGCGCCGACCTCCCCGACCTCCCCACCGTCGGCAACGTCCCCGTCCCCCTGCTGCTGGTCATCGGCAGCCTCCTGGTCGGCTGGCTGCTGTCACGCCTGCTGTCGGCCAGCGCCCGCCGAGCCGGCCGCCGCTGGGCCGACCGCCTCACCGGCGACCTCGACACCCTGGTCGCCCGCGAGCTCGAGGCGGCCATGTCCGAGCCCCTGGCCGACCTGGAGGCGGCCCGTTCCGAGCTCCTGGTGGCCCTGTCCGACCTGCGCGCATCCTGTTAGGCGGCCTGCTCGGCGTCGTCGCTGATGTCGGTCGGGGTGGCGGCGGCGTGGCGGCGGCCGGCCAGGGCGGCCGCCCCCGCGGCGGCCACACAGGAGACCCCCGAGAGGAGCATGATCGAGCGGGGGCCGAACTGGTCGGCCATCCAGCCGCTGAGGAGGCCGCTGGGCGGGGTGGAGCCGAGCAGGACCAGGCCGTAGAGGCTCATGACCCGGCCGCGCATCTGCGGGCTGGAGGCGAGCTGGATGGTCGAGTTGGCGGTGGCCACGAAGGCCAGGCTGGCCGCGCCGATGGGGAACAGCACCACCGCCTCGACCAGCATGGTCGGGGCGACGGCGGCCGCGAACGACAGCACGCCGAAGGTGGCCACCGAGCCGAGGAGCAGGAGGCGGGTCGGGCGGGAGCGACGGGCCACGGCCAGGGCGCCCACGACCGCGCCGGCGGCCATGATGGCGGCCAGGGCCCCGTAGGCGCCGGGGCCGCCGTCGAAGGCGAAGCGGGCCAGCAGCGGCAGGGCGACCCGGTAGTTGAGCCCGAGCAGGCCGACCACCAGCACCAGCAGGATGGTCGAGCGCAGGGTCGGGGTGGCCCAGACGTAGCGGATCCCGGCCCGGATCTGGCCCCGGCCCCGCTCCACCGCGGTCCGGCGGTACAGCCGGTCCGGGTCCATGGCCAGCAGCGCGCCGATCATGGCCAGGAACGAGACGGCGTTGACCAGGAACGCCGGCGCGATCCCGACCACGGCGATCAGCCCGCCGGCCGCGGCCGGGCCGAGCACCCGGGCGGTGTTGAAGCTGGCGCTGTTGAGGCCGACGGCGTTGGCCACCCGGTCCGGGCCGACCATCTCGCTCACGAACGACTGGCGGGCCGGCATGTCGAAGGCGGTGGCGCAGCCGAGCAGCAGGGCCAGGGCGTAGACCATCCACAGCCGAACCGCCCCGGTGGCGGTCAGGACCCCGAGGACCAGCGCCAGCAGGGCCATGGCCGTCTGGGTGACCAGCAGCAGGCGGCGCTTGTCGAGCCGGTCGGCGGCCAGCCCGGCCCAGGCGCCGAAGGCGAGCATGGGGGTGAACTGGAGGGCCAGGGTGATGCCGAGCGGCAGGGGCGCGTTGGTCAGGCGGAGGACCAGCCAGTCCTGGCCGACCTGCTGCATCCAGGTGCCGGTGGAGGAGACCAGGTGGCCGAACAGGAACAACCGGAAGTTGCGCACGTCGAGGGAACGGAAGGTGCGCAGCCTCGGTCGACCTCCAAGCCAGAAGGGGTTACGGCGTGTCGCCCATGGTAGCAGCGACCTCGCCGAGGACCGCGACCATCTCGGTGTCGGCGTGGTCCAGGTGCTGGAGCATGACCCGGGTGACCCCGACCTCCTCCAGCTCCCTGAGCCGCTCGGCCACCTGGTCGACGGTGCCGAACACCCAGTGCGGCCGCGCGTCGACCACGTCCTCGGCCTCCCGGCCGGTGATGGCCATCAACCGCCGGGCCCGCTCGTTGGCCTCGGCCCGGTCGCGGCCGACCACGCAGGTGGCCATCACCGAGAACCGGGCCGTCTCCGGGTCACGGCCGGCCTCGCGCCAGGCGTCCTCCAGCCGCCGGCGCCGGTCCGGCAGCTCGTCGGGGAGGGCGCCGGTGGTGTTGTACTCGTCGGCGAAGCGGGCCGCCAGGGCCAGGCTCCTGGGCCCGGCCCCGCCACCGACCAGCAGGGTGGGGCGCGGGCGCTGCACCGGCTTGGGCAGGGCCCGCAGGTCCTGGACCTGGTAGTGGCGGCCCTCGAAGGTGACGGCGTCCTCGGTCCAGGAGCGGGTGACCAGCTCCAGCTGCTCGGCGAGCCGTTCCATGCGCACCGGGGTCGGCGGGAACTCGAAGCCGTAGGCGCGGTGCTCGCCCTCGTGCCAGCCGGCGCCCAGGCCCAGCTCGACCCGGCCGCCGGAGATGTGGTCGACCGTGGCCACGCTCTTGGCGAGCACCGACGGGTGCCGGAAGGTGGCCGGCGAGACCATGGTGCCGAGGCGGATGCGGCTGGTCCGGGCGGCCAGGGCGGCCAGGGTGGTCCAGGCGTCGAGCGAGCCCCGCTCGCGCATCCCCATCACCGACTCGTAGTGGTCGGACCGGAACAGGGCCGCCAGCCCGTGCTCCTCACAGGCCCCGGCCAGGGCCAGCCACTGCTCCCAGGTCACGTCCTCCTGGCCCTCGATCATCAGGCAGACCAGCATGCGGCCCCTCCTCCTCGGCTGCGATCCTCAGCGGACGTTACGATGCCTGCCATGCCGAGAGCACACGGAAACGGGGTCGAGCTCGAGTACGAGACGGTCGGCGACCCGGCGGACCGGCCGCTGCTGCTCGTCCAGGGTCTCGGGTCCCAGCTCATCTCGGTGGAGGACGGGCTCTGCCAGGAGCTGGCCGCGCGCGGCTTCCTGGTCATCCGCTACGACAACCGCGACGCCGGGCTGTCGACCTGGTTCGACCACGCCCGGCCGGTCAACCTGGCCGCCATCTACGGCGGCGACCACGCCTCGCTGGCCTACACCCTGGAGGACATGGCCGACGACGCCGTGGCCGTGCTCGACGCCGCCGGGATCGGCGCGGCGCACGTGGCCGGGATCTCGCTCGGCGGGATGATCGCCCAGCTGCTGGCGACCAGATACCCGCAGCGGGTGCGGTCGCTGGCTTCGATCATGTCGACCACCGGGAACCGCGCGGTCGGCCAACCGACCGGGGAGGCGGCCAGCATCCTGGTCGCGCCGATGCCGTCCGACCGGGAGCGGTTCATCGAGCAGGCGGTGGTCAACACCAGGGCCATCAGCTCGGGCACGGCCTATCCGTTCGACGCCGAGACCGTGCGCCGGGGGGCCGCCCTCGGCTACGACCGCGCCTATCACCCGCGGGGGACCGGGCGGCAGTTCGCGGCCATCCTGGCCGCCGGGGACCGCACCAGGGCCCTTGGGTCGATCCGCGTGCCGACCCTGGTCGTGCACGGCACCGAGGACCAGATCATCGGGGTCAGCGGGGGCGAGGCCACCGCCGCCGCCATCCCCGGGGCCCGGCTGCTGCGCGTCGGTGGCCTCGGCCACGAGCTCCCGCCCGGGTTCTGGCCCACCCTGGCCGACGCCCTGGTCGAAAACGCCGACCGTGGCTGACCGCCCCCTGCGGGTGCTGTTCGTCGCCCACGCGTTCCCCAGGCATGCCGGGGATGTCACCGGGGGGTTCCTGCTGCGGCTGGCCGTGGCCCTACGGGACCAGGGGGTGACGGTGGCCGCGGTCGCCCCGGCGGGCGAGGGCCTGGCCGCGGCCGAGCGGCTGGAGGGGATCGCGGTGCGCCGCTACCGCTACGCGCCGGGCCGGGCCCAGCGGCTCGCCTACGCCGGCGAGATGCACCGGCGGGCGGCCTCTGCCGGCGGCGCCCTGGCCCTGGCCGGGCTGCTCGCCGCCGGCGCCCTGGCCGCCCGGCGGGCCGGCCGCGGGGCCGACCTGGTCCACGCCCACTGGTGGTTCCCGGGCGGCGCCCAGGCCCTGGCCGCCCGGACCGGGCTGCCCCTGGTCACCACCTTGCACGGCACCGACGTGCGGCTGGCCCAGGACCGGTCGGCGGCCAGGGCGGCCTGCGCCCGGGTGCTGCGGGCCTCGGCCCGGGTCACGGCGGTGTCGGGCTGGCTGGCCGGCCAGGCGGCCACCTTCGCCCCCGGCCTGGCCTCCCCGGTCACGGTCGCGCCCATGCCCGTGGACGACCGCGCCTTCTCCCCCGGGCCCACCGGCGAGCCCCGCGACGAGCTCCTGTTCGTCGGCCGCCTCGACCGCCAGAAGGGCGCCGAGGTCGCCCTCCGCGCCCTCGCCCTGCTGGACGGCCCGGCGGCCGGGCTGCCCCTGCGGGTCGTCGGCGGCGGCCCGGAGGAGGCGGCCCTGCGCCGGCTGGCCGGGGAGCTGGGGGTGGCCGGCCGGGTCCGCTGGGACGGTCACCTCTCCCAGGCCGACCTGGCCGGCCGCTACCGCCGGGCGGCCGCCCTGCTCGTCCCCGGCCGGGACGAGGGCCTCGGCCTGGTCGCGGTCGAGGGCCAGCTCTCGGGCGCCCCGGTGGTCGCCGCCGCCTCCGGCGGCCTGCTCGACGTGGTCGCCGACGGCCGCACCGGCCGGACGTTCGCTCCTGGCGAGCCCGCCGCCCTGGCCGGGGCGGTCGAGTCCGTGCTGGCCGACCGCGACGCCACCGCCCGCATGACCGCCGCCGCCCGGGAGTGGGCCACCGCCCGCTTCGGCCCGGCCGGCGCCGCCCGCGCCTACGCCGCCGTCTACGCCGAGGCCCTGGCCGGCCGGTGGTCCCCCGGCCCGCGCTAGTCCCGGTCGGCCGCCTGGCGGGTGGCGTAGGCGATCGCCCCCGCGCGGTTGGGGACGCCGAGCTTGGCCAGGACGTTGCTGACGTGGTGGGCGGCGGTCTTGCGGCTGATGAACAGCCGCTGGGCGATCTCGGGGTTGGAGAGGCCGAGGCCGACGAGGCGCAGCACCTCCTGCTCGCGGCGGGTCAGGGCGCCGACCCGCTTCGGGCCGGTCCGGCCCCCGGCGCCGAGGGAGCGGCGCAGGGCGTCGGCGGCGTCGGCGTCGCCGGCCGCGCCCAGCCGCTCCAGGGCGTCGCGGGCGGCGGTCGCCTCGGCCACGGCCATCTCGGGGTCGGTGGCGGCCAGGACCCTGGCCAGCTCCAGGCGGACCTGGGCCAGCTCGTACGGCAGGTCGAGCCGGCCGAAGCGCTCGAGGGCCCGTTCCAGGGCCCGGCTGGCCTCTTCGGGCCGTTCCCGGGCCGAGGCCAGGTGGGCCGAGGCCAGCGCGGCCAGGGCGGCCACCTGGTCGTCGCCGCCGCCGGCGGCCAGGTCGGGGATGCGGGCGGCGGCCGTGGCGGCCGCGTCCAGGTCGCCAAGGGCGATCCGGGCGGCCACCAGGGTCTCCAGGGCGGCCGCGGCCCGGAGCCGCTGCTCCCCGTGGACCTGCGGCTCGCCGTGGTCCTCGAGGGACCGCTCCAGCAGCCCGGCCGCGACCGCCGGCTGGCCGGCTGCCAGTCGCAGCCGGGCGGCGGTCCTGGCCGCCGCCCGCCCGCCGCCCCGCTCGGGCAGCAGCCCCTGCGCCTCCTCCAGCCGGCCCTGGCGCAGCCGCAGCTCGGCCAGGCGGGCCAGGGCGTCGGCGTGGGCGCCCGGCCCGGTGCCCTCGGCCATCCGGACCGCGGCCAGCAGCTCGCGCTCGGCCTCGGCCCAGCGGCCCCTGGCCAGCAGCACGCTCCCGTACAGGGTGCGGCAGCGGGCGTACAGGAACGGGCAGCCGTAGCGGTTGATGAAGCGGTCGGCGACCTGGCACCACTGGGTGGCCCGCCGCAGGTCGCCGGCGAGGTCGCAGGCGACCAGCATGTCGCAGCAGGTGATGACCACGGTGTCGAGGCGGCGGTGCTCGCCGCCGAGGGTGCCGGCCATGGCCTCGTCGATCAGGGCCATGCCCTCGGCCTCCTGGCCGGCCGCGACCAGCGAGACCCCGAGGTCGCCGAGGGCGCACAGCTCCAGGTCGACGTCGCCACCGGCTCTGGCCAGCTCCAGCACCCGTCGCACCAGCGCGTGAGCCCGGTCCGGGTCGGGCTCCAGGAAGCCGCGGAGCAGCAGCAGCCAGCCCTCGAACGGGTTGGGGTGGACCTCGGCGGCCACCCGCTCGGCCCGGGCCAGCCAGCCCCGGGCGACGGCATGGTTGTCGAAGTTGGAGGCCCAGGTGATGCAGAGGAAGACGGCCGCCCCGGCCGCCCCGGCGGCGTCCCCGGCCCGGCGGAACCCGGCGTAGGCCCGCTCGGTGGCGGCCACGCTGTCCCGGGTCTGGCCCAGCCACCACAGGGCGACCCCAAGCCCGTCCAGCGCCTCGGGGGTCTCGGCCTCGGCCAGCGCGGCCGCGAAGGCTGCCCTGGCCTCCTCCCAGCGGCCGGCCGCCAGCGC
This sequence comes from Actinomycetota bacterium, assembly GCA_035550755.1. Taxonomy (GTDB): domain Bacteria; phylum Actinomycetota; class CALGFH01; order CALGFH01; family CALGFH01; genus CALGFH01. The sequence continues at coordinate 8,437 of DASZON010000376.1, forward strand.
CTCCCGGCCGGCGGCCAGGTGGTCCTGCCCGGTCATGGCGCCAAGTATGCCCACCGCCCCGGCCCCGGAATAGGGCAACTGCCCGATGCTCGGCCGCCTGGCCCGGGGGAAGCTGGCCCTGAGGCAGACAGCCCGGACAGGGAGGCAGGCGATGACCGGTCCCACCCAGACGTTCCAGCTCTCGGTCGAGGCGGCCGAGGCCTACGAGGCACAGTTCGTGCCCGCCATCTTCGCCGAGTGGGCGCCCCACCTGGTCGACGCGGCCGGGGTGGCGCCCGGCCAGGCCGTCCTCGACGTGGCCTGCGGCACCGGGGTGGTGGCGAGGACGGCCGCCGACCGGATGGGCGGCCGGGGCCGGGTCGCCGGGGCCGACCTCAACGACGGCATGCTGGCCGTGGCCAGGCGGCTGCGACCCGACCTCGAATGGCACCAGGCCGACGCGGCCGACCTGCCGTTCGAGGACGGCGTGTTCGACGCCGTGCTCTGCCAGTCGGCGCTGATGTTCTTCCCCGACCGGGTCGCGGCCCTGCGCGAGATGGCCCGGGTGGCCGCCGCCGGCGGGACCGTGGCTGTCCAGGTCTGGGACCTGCTCGAGGCTCAGGAGGGCTACGGGGCCATGTACGGGGCGTTCGCCCGCCACCTGGGCCCCGAGGCCGCGGAGCTGGGCGGCGCCTACTGGGCCCTCGGCGACCTGGAGCTGCTGGGGTCGCTGTTCGAGGCGGCCGGGCTCACCGTCTCCCGCATCAGCACCCGGGTGGGCACGGTCCGGTTCGGCTCGGCCACCGAGGCCGTGGCCACCGAGATCGAGGCCACCCCGCTGGCCGCCCGCATCGACCCCGACACCCACCGCCGCATCCTCGACGCCGGCGTCGAGGCCATGGCCCGGTTCGTGGTCGACGGCGGCCGGGTCGAGCTGCCGATCCGCGGCCACCTGGTCACCGCGGTCACCTCCGGCTAGCCCGCGGCCCGACCGGGCGGCACGCCGGCGCCGGATGGGGCAGGATCCCTGAGGGAGGCCGCGACCACCTGGGAGCCACCTTGGACCTGAACTCCGACCTCGGCGAGGGCTACGGCCGCTGGGCGCTCGGCGACGACGCCGCCCTGCTCGAGGTCGTCACCAGCGCGAACGTCGCCTGCGGGTTCCACGCCGGCGACCCGGCGACGATCGACCGCACGGTCCGGGTGGCCGTCGAGCACGGGGTGGCCGTCGGCGCCCAGGTGTCGTACCCGGACCTGGTCGGGTTCGGGCGGCGCGAGCTCGAGGTCGCCCCGGCCGACCTCACCGCCGACGTCCTCTACCAGCTCGGCGCCCTGGAGGCGTTCGCCAGGGCGGCCGGCAGCCGGGTCCGCTACGTCAAGCCCCACGGCGCCCTCTACAACCGGATCGCCCGCGACCCGGTCCAGGCGG
>DASZON010000377.1:0-9395 GCA_035550755.1 Actinomycetota bacterium
CGTAGACGGCGAAGTCGCGACCCCAGGAGCCGCGGACCCCGGGCTGGGCGGCCTGGTGGAAGACCACCGACGCCCCCTCCAGCCAGGCGTCCAGGGCCAGGGTGACCAGGTCGCCCTCGACCAGCCGGAAATTGGGGTGAGCAGCCAGCCCTTCAAGGTTGCGGCGCTTCTCCGCCGGCGGGTAGGCGGGGGTGAAGCAGTCGATCCCGACCACCTCGTGGCCCCGCTCGACCAGGGCCTCGGCCAGGTGGGAGCCGATGAACCCGGCCACCCCGGTGACCACCACGTGCCCGGTCATGCCGACCCCGTCCTGGCCACGGCCCGCGAGGCCAGGATCCGGCCCGAGTGGTAGGCCTCGGCGGCCAGCAGCCGCGCGTCCTTGACCCCGAAGCGGCCGAGGACGTCGCCGGTCATGGCCAGCTTCTCCCTTGGCCCGACCGGGGCGGCCGCGACCAGCCGCAGGTGCTCGTAGCAGAGCCGCCAGGTCCGCGAGGGCAGCTTGCCCTTGTTGGCCGGGTCCAGGATCTCGGCCTGCGACAGCTTGTTGGGGTCCTTCCTGGCCCCTGGCCGCATCCTCGCCTGCCGGTAGTAGTGCATCAGGTCGGGGACACCGGCGAACCCGCCCATGATGACCAGCTGGGCCAGCAGCACCCGGTCCCCGCCCACGAACGGCCGGTACTGGGGGGTGCGGGCCAGGGCGTCGGCCCGCATCACCGAGAACAGCGGGTGGGTCTCGCCCAGGGTCCAGACCAGCCGGTGGAAGCGGACGTGGGGGGGTGGGGTGAGGAGGTCCACCTCGGGCCGCCACTCCTCGAAGACCTCGCCCTCGTCGTCCATGACGGCCACCCCGGTGGCGCACAGGACCGCCGTCGGGTTGGCCTCCAGGACCTCGGTGGTCCGCGACAGCAGGGTCCGCGGGTGCCAGTCGTCGTGCGCCCACCACTTGAAGTACTTCCCGGTGGCGAGCTGGAACGACTTGTTGAAGTTGCCGGACAGCCCGACGTTGCGGGGGTTGCGGTGGTAGCGGACGCGGGCGTCGCGGCCGGCGTAGTCACGGGCGATCTCGGCGGTGGCGTCGGTGGACGCGTTGTCGCAGACGATCACCTCGAAGTCCTCCAGGTCCTGGTCCAGCACGGCGTCCAGCGCCTTGGCCAGGTGGTCCTCGCCGTTGTAGACGGGCAGGCCGACGCTCACCAGCGGGGCCGGGGTCATCGTTGCTCAACCTCCCAAGTGGGTGTGACCTGGACCGGTGCCATGCGCAGGATGCCGCGCGGCGTGGGCGTCAGCTCGGGCCCGAGGACCTCGAACTGCCCGACGGGGTGCCAGGGCACCAGGTCCCTTGTCGACTCGATGATGCCGAACCACAGGTAGAACCGTCCCCGCGGCAGGGGCAGGAACGGGATCGAGCAGCGCAGCTCGGTCTGGCCGGCGGGCAGCAGGGCCTCGTGGCCGAGCAGGAAGATCGGGGTCGCCGGGCCCTCGCTGATGCCGATGCTGATGCTCGCCCACAGCGGCTCCGGGCTCTCCAGGAGCAGCTTGACCTCGAGCGGCTGCTGGCTCACCGGGGTGTCGCCGGGGCCGCGGATCTCCGACTTGACCACCCGGACGACCCCGAAGGCGGGGGCGAGGACCTCGGCCGCCTGCTCGACCGTGCGCCGGTAGTCGCCGAGCACCTCGCGGACCGGACCATCGGACTCGACCACCCCCTCGCGCAGCCAGATCGCCCGCTCGCAGATCGACTCGACCGCCTGCAGGTCGTGGGAGACGAACACCACCGTGGTCCCCTGGGCGAGCACAGCCCGCATCCGGTCCAGGCACTTCTGCTGGAAGGCGGCGTCGCCGACGGCCAGGACCTCGTCGACCAGCAGCACGTCGGGCTCGGTGAAGGCGGCGATGGCAAACCCGAGGCGCACGTGCATGCCGCTCGAGTAGAACTTGACCTGCCGGTCGATGGCCGTCTCGAGCTCGCCGAAGGCCACGATCTCGTCGAACTTGCGGGCGACCTCGCGGCGGGTGACGCCCAGCAGCGAGCCGTACAGGTAGACGTTCTCGCGGCCGGTGAGGTCGGGGTGGATGCCGGCCCGGACGTCGATCAGGGCCCCGACCCGCCCGCCGACGGCCACCCGGCCGGCGTAGGGGTACATGACCTTGGCCAGCATCCGCAGCATGGTCGTCTTGCCCGAGCCGTTGGGCCCGATCAGCCCGATGGACTCGCCCGACCCCACGGCCATGTCGACGTCGCGCAGGGCCCAGCGCCAGCCGTGGGCGCTGGAGCCCCCGGTGATGCGCCGCTTGAGCCGGTCCAGCTGGTCGCGCAGGAGCTGGCGCTGCCGGTCGGCCCGGAACCGCTTCCAGACCCGGCTGGCCTGGATCTCCCCGTCACGCATAGTCGGCGAACCCCGGCTCGAGACGCTTGAAGACGACGTAGCCGACGACCAGCCACAGGGCCGCGGCCACCGCGGCCGGCCCCAGCAGGTGCCAGTCGGGGGGCAGGCCGAGCAGGACCGTGCGCCGGTAGCCGTCGATCACCGGCGCCAGCGGGTTGGCGATCGAGTACAGCACCTGCAGCGAGGCGGGGACCACGTCCATGCCGTAGGCCACCGGGGTGGCGAACAGCCCCAGCTGGAGGATGATCGGGAGCACGTGGCGCAGGTCGCGCAGGAACACCAGCACCGCCGACAGGACCAGGGTGACCCCGAAGGTGAAGGCCACCTGGACGGCCAGCAGCACCGGCACCCACACGGTGGTCGGCTTGGGCATGAACTCGGTGACGGCGAACAGCAGCCCGAGGACCAGGGTCGCGAGCGCGGTGTCGACCGCGGCCACGGCCATGCTGGCCAGCGGGAACACCTCCCGCGGGCAGTAGACCTTGTTGACCAGCTGGTTGTTCACGACCAGGCTCTGGCCGCCCTGGGACACCGAGGTCGAGAAGAAGGTCCAGGGCAGCAGGCCCAGGTAGGTGAACAGGGCGTAGGGCGCCCCGCCGGTGTCGACCTTGGCCACCCGCTGGAAGAACACGGTGAAGACGATCATCAGGGCCAGCGGGGTCAGGATGGCCCAGGCGACCCCGAGGACGGCCTGCTTGTAGCGGACACGGAGGTCCCGCTCGGCCAGCGTCCTGACCAGCTCGCGACGCTGCCAGACCTCCCGGATGGCCGGGATCGCGCGCACCTTGAGCCGGAACAGGATGTCGGCCGGCGGCTCGGTGACCCGCGACGATGCTGCGGTCATACTGGTGCTGGTCCCCCCGCTCGGCGACGTCTCGGTGACGTGGTGACGTTCCCAGCGATCGTCCTGTCAGCCCCCTGGCCGGTCAATACGTATCGGGATTACGGCGCCCTACGTCGGTTGCGGGTGCCGGATACTGCGCACGCGGCATGGGCGTGCATTTTTGCCCGGGTACACTGCAGCCGTGAACAAGGCAACCGGTCCCGTTCGGCGCGGCGTCCGCATCCTCTACCTGATCGACAGTCTTGGGCCTGGGGGGGCAGAGCGGTCGCTTGCCGCGATGGCTCCGGCATACGTTCGCCGAGGTGTTGAGCTCGACGTCGCCTTCCTCATCGACCGTCCCGGCGTCCACGCTGACCTGGAGGCTGCCGGGGCGCGGCTGTTCCCCCTGTACGGTCACGGCGGGCGCGCCGGGTCGGCCTGGCGGGCCGAGCGGCTGATCGCCGCCCAGCGGCCCGACCTGGTCCACACCACCCTGTTCGAGGCCGACGTGGCCGGCCGCATCGGCGCCAGCCTGGCCAGGGTCCCGGTCGTATCCAGCCTGGTCAATGTGGCCTACGGTGCCGACCACAACGACGCCCCGGGGCTGCGCCGCTGGAAGGTCCAGGGCGCCCACCTGGTGGACGCGGCCACCGCCCGGCGGGTGGTCAGGTTCCACGCCAACACCCGCTACGTGGCCGACGTGATGGCCGAGCGGCTGCACGTCCCCCGCGACCGGCTCGAGGTGATCCCGCGGGGCCGCGACCCGGAGCGCCTGGGACGCCGCAACCCCGAGCGCCGGGCCCGGGTCCGGGCCGCCCTCGGCATCGCCCAGGAGACCTCGCTGCTGGTCGCGGTCGCCCGCCAGGAGCACCAGAAGGGCCTGGACGCGCTGCTCGAGGCACTGCCAGGGGTGCTCAGCCGGACCAGGGGGGTGCGGCTGGTGGTGGCCGGCCGCGACGGCAACCAGACCCCGCTGCTGCGGGCCACCGTGCGGCGGCTCGGGCTCGAGGGGACGGTGGCCTTCCTCGGCCCCCGCGACGACGTCGCCGACCTGCTGGGCGCCGCCGACACGGTGGTGATCCCCTCGCGCTGGGAGGGCCTTAGCAATGTCCTCATCGAGGCCATGGCCCTGGAGGCGCCGGTGGTGGCCAGCGACCTGCCGACCCTGGAGGACGCGGTCACCGACGGCGACACCGCCATCCTGGTCCCGCCGGCCGACCCGGTGCGGCTGGCGGCGGCGATCGTGGCCACCCTGGCCGACCCGGTCGCGGCCCGGGCCCGGGCCGAGCGCGCCCGCGAGCGCTTCCTCCAGCGGTTCACCATCGACCGGGTCGTCGACCAGATGCTCGGCTTCTACGACCGGGCACTCGGCGGCTCGGCGAACGGCCGGGCGACCGGCGCCGCCGCCGGCTAGGCCGACCCCGAGGCCCGGCGCCGTTCGGCCAGGCGGTACCTGAGGTCCAGGACCCGCCCGCCGGCCCCGCCGCCGGCCAGCCAGGTCCCGTCCACACGGTCGGTGGCCCCGAACCGGTACTTGTAGGCCTCGGCGCCCCGCAGGAAGTCGAACACCCGGGCCCCGGCCGCCCCGGCCAGCCGGATGGCCTCCGCGACCAGCACCGTGCCCAGGTTGGCGTCGGCCCACTCCGGCTCCCAGCCGGTCTGGTAGTAGGCGAACACCTCGCCCCAGCAGAAGCCGTAGAGGGCGCCGACGGCCCGGCCGTCCTGCTCGGCCAGGACCATGGCCGGCCCCCGGCCGGGGCCGGCGCGGGCGATCAGCCGCCGGTGCAGGCCGGCCCGGGAGCGGTCGAAGCTGGAGGGGCGGCCGCTGGCCGACCAGCGCCGCTCGTGCAGGTGGAAGATCGTCTCCAGGTCCTCGTCGGTCATCTCCTGGCAGGCCACCCAGCGGAACTTCACGTCCCGGCGCTCCAGCTTGCGCCCGTAGGCCCGCAGCTGCTTGCGGAAGCTGGAGGAGAACGGCGGCGGCTCGCCGTCGGCCAGGATGGCAAGCCGGGGGCAGGCCGAGGAGGCGACCCGCCTGGCCCCGGCCGGGACCAGGGGCGCTCCCGTCTCCGGGTCGAGGTCGCTGAGCAGCAGCGGCGCCCGGGTGGCCTTGGCGGCGATCCAGGCGGCGACGTCGCCGGCCCGCCCGGGCACCATCGGCCAGCCGCAGTGGTCGGCCGCGCCCGGGCCGCTGCCCAGGTTGGTCCAGGCCCGCACACCCAGCGGCAGGCGCCGGTGCAGCCGCCGGCGCGACCTGGCCAGGGGCACGACCGCCTCCAGGGCCCCCGACGAGCCCCGCCAGACGGCGACCTCACCGTCGACGCCGGCGCCGAGGGTCTCCCACCAGCCGAGCACCCAGTCGGGCGAGAGGAAGTAGGAGCCGCCGGGGAGCCCGGCGGCCAGCCGCCGCCAGTCGCCGACCAGGTCCTCCAGCGCCTCCGGCCGCGTCCGGATCTCGGACGGGCCCACTCAGGACCGTCCGCGGGCGCGGTGCAGCGCCGGGTGCAGCCCGCTGACGATCATGGCGAGGCGGGCCAGGCTGGTGGTCGAGTTGACCCGCAGCCGGGAGATCCGCAGGGGGTGGCGTGGGGTGGACGGGTTGGACCGGTGGTCGAACAGGAAGGCCGTCTCGTAGCCGGCGCCGGCCAGGGCCGCCTCGGCCCGCTGGTCCCAGTCGCCGTTGGGGTAGGCGAAGGCGACCGGCTCGTGACCGAGGGCGTCGCCCAGCAGCCGGTGGGCCTCGGTGACCTCGGCCACCACCTTGCCGTCGTCGCAGTGGGGCAGGCAGGGATGGGTCACCGAGTGGTTGCCGATCGTGATCCCGGCCGACTCGAGCAACGGCAGCTCGGCCCGGCGCAGCTGCGGCGTTCGCGGCGGCCGGCCGTTGGCGGTCTCGCGCAGCTCGGCGACGACCTCCAGCCGCTCGGCGTCGGGTACCCGCTTGAGCCGCCAGACCAGCGCCTCCGAGGTCAGCCCGGGGTACCGTTCCGACCGGCCGCCCTGGCGCAGCAGCTGCTCGGCCTCGGCCCACCAGAACGGCTGATCGCTGTCGAGGACCCCGGGGACGATGAAGGCCACGGCCGGGAAGCCCCGCTCCCGGAGCAGGGGCAGGCCGGTCTCGAGCAGGCTGCGGTGGCCGTCGTCGAAGGTCAGCAGCACGGCCCGGGCCGGCAGCGTGCGGCCGCCGTGCATCGCCGCCAGCACGTCGTTCAGGGACACCGGGCGCATCGTCCGGGCCAGGTAGGTGAGCTGGTGACGGAAGCTGGCGGCGTCGTCGACGCCGTGGTAGGCGAGCACCGTGAGCCGCCGGACCGCTTGCAACATGAAGGCCACCTGCACCGGCGACCAGCGCAGGAAGAATTCAAGCGAAGCCCGGATCGGCACGTCCCCCCTCCAGCTGGTCCGCGACGGCATCGGCGATGGAAGTATATCCAGCCTGACAGATCCGACACTCAACCAACGCGGTATGGACCGATACGGAACTTGCGGATCGGCGGCGGCCTTCCCAGGCTGTAGGGTGCTGGTTCGGACAAGGATCTCACTGTGCGCATCCTCCACCTGATCGCAACCGGCCAACGGCGCGGGGCCGAGGTGTTCGCCTCGGACCTGATCGGCGCCCTCGACGCCCCCGACATGGACCAGCGGGTCGCGGTGCTGCACGGCGACCCCCCGTGGGCGACCGGCTTCGGGGCGCCCGTCACCGCGCTGCGGGCCCGCCCAGGCCCGCTCGACCCGCGGGCCGTGCTCGCCCTGCGCCGGGAGGTCCGCGGCTGGCGGCCCGACCTGGTCACCGCCCACGGGGGCGAGCCCCTCAAGTACGCCGCCCTGGCCGGCCTGGGCGTGCCCACCCCGATCGTCTACCGGCGCATCGGCTCGGTGTCGTGGCTGTCCAGCGGCCCCCGGCGGGCCCTCTACGGGCGGCTGGTGCGCCGGGCCGACCGGGTGGTGGCCGTCGCCGGGTCGGTCCGGGAGGAGACGGTGACCGCCTTCGGCCTCGACCCGGGCAAGGTGGTGACCATCCCCAACGGCGCCGACCCCCGGCGGGTCGCCCCGCGGCGGGGCCGGGCCGCCACCCGGGCCGCCCTCGGGGTCGGCCAGGACGCCGTCGCGATCCTGTCGCTGGGCGCCCTGACCTGGGAGAAGGACCCCCTCGGGCACCTGGAGACGACCGCCCCCCTGCTGCGCCGCCACCCGGGGGTGGTCCACCTGTTCGCCGGGGCCGGGCCGCTGCGGGCCGAGCTCGAGGCGGCCGCCGCGAACGCCGGGCTCGGCGCCCGGGTGCTGGTCCTGGGCAGCCGCGACGACGTCGGCGACCTGCTCGCGGCCAGCGACCTGCTGTTGTTCGCCAGCCGCACCGAGGGGATGCCGGCCAGCCTGATCGAGGCCGGGATGGCCGGCCTGCCGGTGGCCGGGACCGAGCTGCCCGGGGTGCCCGAGGTGGTCGAGCACGGCACCACCGGCCTGCTCGTGCCGCCCGGCGACCGGGACAACCTCCGCGGGGCGGTGGAGCGGCTGCTGGCCGACCGGTCGCTGCGGGCGGCCATGGGCGACGCCGCCCGTGACCGCTGCCTGGCCCGCCACGGCATCGACCCCATCGCCGCCGCCTACCGCCGGGTCTTCGAGGAGGTCGCGGCCGCGTGCCCGGTGTCCTGATCGTCATCAAGGGGCTCGGCCGCGGCGGGGCCGAGCAGCTCCTGCTGAGCGGCGTCCCCTACCTGGACACCGCCACCTACCGCTACCAGTTCGCCTACCTGCTGCCCTGGAAGGACAGCCTGGTCCCCGAGCTCACCGCGGCCGGCTTCGGCGTCCACTGCCTGGACGGGGCGAAGGGGCCGGGCTGGGCCGGGCGGCTGCGCCGCCTGGTCCGGGCCGAGGGGATCGAGCTGGTCCACGTCCACTCGCCGGTGGCCGCGGCCGGCGTCCGGGCCGTGGCCGGCCGCCGCACCAGGGTCGTCTACACCGAGCACAACCTCTGGGACCGCTACCACCGGGCCACCTGGGCGGCCAACCTGGTCACCTTCGGTGGCAACGACCACGTCTTCGCCGTCTCCGAGACCGTCCGCGAGTCGATCCGCTACCCGCGGCCGCTGGGCTGGCTGCCGATGCCGCCGGTCGAGACCCTCCACCACGGCCTCGACCCGGCGGCACTGCCCCCGCCCGGGACCGACGGCGTCCGGGCCGAGCTGGGCATCCCCGAGGACGCGCCGGTGGTCGGCAGCGTGGCCAACTTCAAGGCGGCCAAGGACCACGCCACCCTGCTGCGGGCGGCCGCCGAGGTCCGCCGGGCGGTCCCCTCGGTGCGGTTCGTCCTGGTCGGCCAGGGGCCGCTGGAGGCCGAGACCCGGCGGCTGGCCGTCGAGCTCGGCCTGGACGGCACGGTGGTGTTCGCCGGGTTCCGCACCGACGCCACCCGGCTGATGGCCGCCTTCGACGCCTTCGCCCTCTCCTCGACCTACGAGGGCCTGCCCATCGCCCTGATCGAGGCCATGGCCACCGGCTGCCCGGCCGTGGTCACCCGGGTCGGCGGGACCCCCGAGGTCGTGGCCGACGGCGTCCAGGGCTACCTGGTCCCCCCGCGCGACCCGGCCGCCCTGGCCGCCGGCCTCACGCGGCTGCTGGAGGACCGCTCCCTGCGCGACGGCCTCGGCGCGGCCGCGGCCGCCCGGGCCCAGGACTTCGACATCCGCAAGGCCGTCCGGCGCATGGAGCAGGTCTACGCCCGCCTGCTGGCCTGACACCCATGCAGCACCTCGCCGCCGGCCGCCTCGTCCAGCTGGCCGCCGGCCTCCTCCCCGGCCTGGCCGCCACCCTGGCGTGCCTGTGGTTGTGGGCACGGCGCCGGAACCGGCCGCCCGCGGTCGCCGGCCTGGCCCTGGCCGGCGCCACCGCGGCCGGGCTGGTCCTCACCGGCCCCCGGGCCGACCCCGCCCTTGGCTGGCCGGCCCTGGCCGCGGTCGCCGCGGTTGTGGCCGCCGCCCTGGCCGCGTTCGACCGGCGCTGGCGGGAGCCCGGGCTGCTGCCGGCCCTGCTGGCCGTCGCCGCCGCCGGGATCTGGGCCTGCGTCCCCGACGTCGAGGGCCCCTTGGTCCTGCTCGGGGCGGTCCTTCCCCTGACCCTGCTCGGCCGGCCGGGCCCCCTGGCCTCCCGCTGGCCGGGGACGGTGGCGTTCGGGGGGGCCGGTTCGG
>DASZON010000378.1:0-5828 GCA_035550755.1 Actinomycetota bacterium
GGCACCGACGAGCTCGGCTACCTGCTGTCCCACGAGGCCGCGGTCGCCGCCTACGAGGAGGCCCACCCGGCCCGGGTCGACACCACCGCCCCCGCCTGGGGTGGCTGAGGCGCTGCCGGCCGCGCTGGAGCTGGTCCCGGCCGGCCCGGTCGACCTGCGCCTGGCCGCCCCGGCCAGCAAGAGCGTCACCAACCGGGCCCTGCTGTGCGCCGCCCTGGCCGCCGGCACCAGCCACCTGGAGGGGGCCGCGCCGAGCGACGACGCCGCCGCCATGGCCGCCGCCCTGGTCGAGCTCGGCGCCGGGATCGACCTCGGAGCCGCCAGCCGCTGGCGGGTCGAGGGGACCGGGGGGCGGCTCCGCAGCCCGGACCACCCGCTGGACGCGCGGCTGTCGGGGACGACCATGCGGTTCCTGGCCGCGGCGGCCACCCTGACCCCGGCGGGGGCGACCGTGACCGGGTGGCCGCCGCTGCTCCGGCGGCCGGTGGGGCCGCTGGTCGTGGCCCTCCGGGCCCTCGGCGCCGGGATCGCCGACGCCGGCGACGGGCTGGCGCCGGTGACCGCGGCCGGGGGCGGCCTCGAGGGCGGCCGGGCCGGCGTCGACGCCGCCGCCTCCAGCCAGTTCGCCAGCGCCGTGCTGCTGGTCGCCCCCTATGCCCGCCGGCCGGTCGAGCTCACCGTCGAACGGCTGGGCGCGGCCGCCTACGTGGCCCTGACGGCCCAGCTGATGGGCCGCTTCGGCGCCACCGTGGAGGCCGCCGGACCGGCCACCTGGCGGGTCGAGCCAGTTCCCTACCGGGCCACCGACCTGGCCGTGGAGTATGACGCCAGCGCCGCCGCCCACCTGTTCGCCCTGGCCGCGGCCACCGGCGGCCAGGTCACGGTGACCAACGCCAGCCCCGCCACCCTCCAGCCCGACGCCGCCCTCCCCGACCTGCTGGCCGCCATGGGCGCCACCGTGACCCGCGACGGCGACGCCGTCGAGGTCCGCGGTCCCGGGCGGCTCGGCCCGGTCGACGCCGACCTGGCCGCCATGCCCGACCAGGTCACCACCGTGGCCGCCCTGGCCGCCCTGGCCGACGGCCGCTCGCGCCTGCGCGGGGTCGCGGTGGCCCGCGGGCACGAGACCGACCGGCTGGCCGCCCTGGCCGCTGAGCTGGCCAAGCTGGGCGTGGCCGTCACCGAGCGGCCCGACGGCCTGGAGATCGCCGGCGCCGGCCCCGCCGCCCTGCGCCCGGCCCGCCTGGCCACCTGGGGCGACCACCGGATGGCCATGGCCCTGGCCGCCGTGGCCGCCCGCGTGCCCGGCGTGGTCCTCGAGGACCCGGCCTGCGTGGCCAAGACCTACCCCGGGTTCTGGCGCGACCTGGCCGCCGCCGGCCTCACCTGGCGGGCCCATCCCGTCCCGGTAGAGTAGCCGTCCCTGCTCGACCGGGGACGCGCCCTGCCGCCCCCGGACCCCCCGTCCGCCCGGCGCCCGCGGGCGTCCCCGAGACCCGGAGGAGCCGTGGCCGAGATCCTGTCCCAGCGCCAACGCGCCTTCCTGGAGGCCAACCACAGCGCCATCATGGCCACCGTCGACGACCGCGGCCGGCCCCATGCCGTGCCCGTGCTCTGCGCCCTGGTCAGCGGGCAGCTGTGGAGCTCGGGCACGGAACGCCGGGTCCGGACCCGGTACCTGGCCGCCCGCCCGTTCGCCAGCCTGACCGTGCTCGGCCAGGGGTTCGGGGGCGAGTGGCTGACCGTGAGCGGCCCGGTCGAGACCCGCCGCGACCACCGGGTCGAGGACAACCTGCGCCTGTACCGGGCGGCCACCGGCCGCGACCCCGACAACCTCGAGGAGTACCGGGCGGCCATGGTCGCCGAGCGCCGCCTGGTCTACGTCCTCACCCCCGAGCGGGTCTTCCCGTCGCCCCGCTGAGAGGAGCCCGAAGCCCATGCCAGCCGAGCGGATCGCCGTCGTCACCGGAGCGTCCAGCGGGATCGGCGCGGCCAGCAGCCGCCAGCTGGCCAGGGCCGGCTTCCACGTGATCGCCGGCGCCCGCCGCACCGACCGCCTCAAGCCCCTGGCCGAGGAGGTCGGCGCCACCACCCTGCCCCTGGACGTCACCGACCCGGCCTCGGTCGACGCCTTCTGTGCCGCCGTCCGCGACCGCCACGGCCACGCCGACCTGCTGGTCAACAACGCCGGCACCGGGGTCGGTCTCGACCCGGTGGCCGACGGCCGCGACCAGGACTGGCAGGCCATCATGGACACCAACGTGGTCGGGCTGCTGCGGGTCACCCGCGGCTTCCTGCCCCTGCTGCGGGCCGCCCCCCACGCCCACATCGTCAACCTCGGCTCCACCGCCGGCTTCGAGGTCTACCCCGGCGGGGCCGGCTACACCGCCTCCAAGCACGCCGTCCGGGCCGTCACCGACACCCTGCGCCTGGAGCTCAACGGCGAGCCGATCCGCATCACCGAGCTCGCACCCGGCATGGTCGCCGAGACCGAGTTCTCGGTCGTCCGCTTCCGCGGCGACCAGTCCCGCGCCGACCAGGTCTACGCCGGCGTCCAGCCCCTCACCGCCGACGACATCGCCGACTGCATCGTCTGGGCCGTCACCCGCCCACCCCACGTCGACATCGACTTCATGGTCGTCCGCCCGGTCGCCCAGGCGGCCTCCTACAAGGTCGCCCGCGACCTCAAGGGATCCTGAGGAGCTCGCCGGCGGCGCGGTGGCCGCTGCGCAGGGCGCCCTCCATGAGGCCGGACCAGGGACCGGCGGTGTGCTCGCCGGCGAAGTGGAGGGGGCCGACCGGGCGGGCCAGGAGGTCGGGGTCGCCGGGGCGGAAGGCGGGGGTGCGGGTCGAGTAGGCGGCCCGCACCCAGGGGTCGTCGTCCCAGGTGGACAGCAGCTCGCCGTCGTCCAGGTCGAGGTCGGGGCGGAGGGCGGCCAGCTCCCGGCGCCAGGTGGCGGGGCCGCTCGAGACCTCGAGGGCGGCCAGGGCCGGGGCCGAGCCGGCAAAGGCGCTGACCACCGGCTGGACGGTGCCGTCGGCACCGTCGGCGGTCCAGGTCCAGTAGTGGCCGGGGACCGACAGGACGGCGCTGGGGGGCGGGAGCTGGCGCAGGGGCACGAACAGCTTGGCCGCGTGGCCGTAGGCGACCCGGGCCAGGGCGTCGGCCTTCCACGACGGCAGGGGCGGGTCGAAGGCGATCTCGCCCATGACCGAGGCGGGCACGGCCAGCAGGCAGGCCTCGGCCGCCAGCTCGGCGCCGTCGGTCGCCACCCGCACCCCGCTCGGTGACCAGGCGACCGCCCGCACCGGGGTGGCCAGGTGCACCGCTCCGGGGAGGCGCGCGGCCAGGGCGAGGGCGAGGCGCTGGTTGCCGCCGGCGACCCGGAGGCTCTCGCGGGTCGAGAAGCTCGAGCCGGCGTGGCCGAGGGCGGCCGCCGACAGCGCCTCGACCGGCTGGGCGGCCGACACCTGCAGCCGGGCGGCGATCGCCTCCCGGGCCCCCGGGTCGAGGGGCAGCCCGTCCAGCACCTCGGCCACCGACCGGGCCAGCAGCTCTGGGCCCGGCCGGCCGGCCAGCAGGCCGCCGAGGCGGGCGGCCTCGGCGAGCACGGTGGCCCGGTCGCTGCCAAGGCCGCCGCGGGGGTCGCGGTCGCCGTAGGCCATGCCGGTGGGGGCCATGGCCAGGCCCAGGGCCCGGGCGGTGGCGACCAGGGTCCCGTGGTCGTCCTCGACGAACTCGGCCCCGAGCTCGACCACGGCGCCGTTGTGCAGCCGCCGGGAGTGGACCCGGCCGCCGACCCGGTCGCGGGCCTCCAGGACCAGGGGCTCCAGGCCGCCGTCGGCCAGGGCGACGGCCGCGGCCAGCCCGGCGAACCCGGCCCCGACCACGCACACCCGGGCCGGGCCCGGCCGGGCCCGGCCGGTGTCGGCGGGGGTCGTAGGCACGGCCACAGGTTACGGCGTAGTGTTCACCCATGCCGGACGAGGAAGCACGCATCGCGCTGTTCATCGACCACGAGAACCTGGTCATCGGGGCCAGGGAGGTCGGCCGCAGCTTCGACGTCGGCCCGATCATGGACGCCCTGGCCGAGCGGGGCCGGGTGGTCGCCCGGCGGGCCTACGCCGACTGGACCCTGTTCGCCGGCGACCGCCGCACCCTGGTCGAACACAACTGCGAGCTGATCGACATCCCCCAGCGGACCGGGGCGGTGCGCAAGAACGCCGCCGACATCAAGCTGGCCGTGGACGCCATGGAGCTGGCCTACGAGCGGGGGTTCGTGTCCACCTTCGTGATCTGCTCCGGCGACAGCGACTTCACCCCGCTGGTGGCGGCCCTCCGGGCCCTGAACCGGCGGGTCATCGGCATCGGCATCAAGGGCTCGACCTCCAGCCTGCTCCCGCCGGCCTGCGACGAGTTCCTGTTCTACGACCGCCTGCCCGGGGTCGGCGAGGCCGTCCAGCAGGGCGGCCGCCGGGCCGGCAACGGCGGCGGCAACGGCGGGTCGCGGCCGCCGCGGCGCGCCAGCAAGCCCCGCAAGGACGACGGCGACGCCGCCACCGGCCAGCGCGACCTCCAGGAGCTGCAGCGCCAGCTCACCCAGACCCTGGCCGGGCTCAAGCAGAGCGGCGCCGAGCCGGTGCTGGCGTCCTCGCTGAAGCGGGCCCTGCTGCGCAAGGACCCGACCTTCTCCGAGTCCGACTACGGGTTCCGGGCGTTCCGGGAGCTGCTCAGCCAGGCCGAGCGCAACGGCATCATCGCCCTCACCGAGGGCCAGGCCCCCGGCGACCCCGCCGTCGACTTCCCCGACGCCGGCCAGGCCGACAAGGCCTTCGACCTGCTCCGCGAGACCCTGCTGGACCTCCAGGGGGACGACGAGGAGGTCCCTCTGTCCGGTCTCAAGGACCAGCTGCGCAAGCGCGACCCCAACTGGTCCGAGAAGGACCTCGGCTACGCCGGCTTCCTCCAGTTCGTCAAGGCCGCCGCGGCCAAGGGCGTCGTCAACATGGAATGGGACGACGACGAGGGCGATTATTTCCTCTACGTCCCTGACTGAGCCGGTGGCCCTGCAGGTCCGGGAGGCGGGAACGCCCGAGGAGGTGGCGGCGGCCGGGCGGGTGACGGTGGCCGCCAACGCCGAGTTCGCCCCGGCCGACCCCGGCGACCCGTTCGTCCCCACCTGGCGGCGGTACCTGGCGTCGATGGCCGACGCGGCCGGGCGCGCCGCCGACGGGGGCGTCGTGCTGGTGGCCGTGGACGACGGGCGGGTGGTGGGGACGGCAACCCTCTACCTGGACGACGGGTCCGAGCAGTGGCGGCCCGGCGACGCCATGTTCCGGTTCCTGGCCGTCGACCCGGCGGCCCGGGGCCGCGGGGTCGGCCGGGCCCTGTTCGACGCCTGCCTGGCGCGGGCCCGGGCGGCCGGCAAGCGCCGCATGGCCCTGCACACCACCGAGTGGATGGCCACCGCCCGGGCCATGTACGAGCGCGCCGGCTTCCACCGCGAACCCGAGGGCGACGCCCGCCTCCCGGGCCTCACCATCCTCGCCTACGCCGCCGAGCTGTAGCGGCCGGCGCTCAGTCCAGGCGCCAGCAGCCCGGCTCGTGGGGCGGCGGGACCCGGCCGACGCTCTGGAGGAACGCCTCCACCACCTGGGGGCCGGCGAACTGGAAGGTCTGGCGGTAGACCCGCTGCTGGCCCTCCAGGTCGTCGGGCTGGGCGGCGACCCAGTCGCCGAAGGAGCCGTGCTCGTCGGCCAGGGCGAGCACGACCTTGGCGTTCTCGATGGTGGCCAGCACCTTGGCGCGGTTGCGGACGATCCCGGGG
>DASZON010000379.1:0-2185 GCA_035550755.1 Actinomycetota bacterium
ACCGGGGTCGCCGACCTGGCCGGGCGGGTCAGCCAGCGCCTGCGCTGCACCGACACCGGCTGCGTGCCCGCGGTGGCCGCCCCGACCAGCTCGCACGGCACCGAGGTGGCCAGCGTGGTCGCCGCCCTCGACAACACCACCGGCACCACCGGGGTCGCCCCCGGCGCGACCGTCGTGTCCTACCGGGTCGACAGCACCGGTGGCGGCATCCCCATCTCCTACCTGCGCCAGGCCCTGCTCCACATCGCCGCCGACGACGACATCGACGTGGTCAATCTCAGCCTCGGCGGCTCCCAGTGGTCCGCGGCCGAGCAGGAGGGGATCGACGCCGTCCTGGCCGCTGGCAAGACCGTGGTCGCGTCGGCTGGCAACACCGGCGACCGCATCCCCCAGTACCCGGCCTCCTTCCCGGGGGTGATCTCGGTCGGGGCCACCGACGACGGCGGCCAGATCGCCGGCTTCTCCTCCTACGGCAAGGTCGACGTGGTCGCCCCCGGCGACTGCGTGGCCGTGGCCGAGGTCCCCGGCTTCCTCCAGGACCGCGGCTGCCCCGGCGACGACCTGGAGG
Source organism: Actinomycetota bacterium (assembly GCA_035550755.1). GTDB lineage: Bacteria > Actinomycetota > CALGFH01 > CALGFH01 > CALGFH01 > CALGFH01. Next base: position 569 of record DASZON010000379.1, read on the forward strand.
GCGTCGCCTTCAACAGCGGCACCTCGTTCTCGGCCCCGATCGTCTCGGGGCTGCTGGCCCTGGCCCCCAGTCGCAGCCCGCTGGTGGCCCGCCTGGCCCTGGAGGCGACCGCCGACCCGACCAGCCCGGCCGGCGACGACGACGCCAAGCCGTGGGCCCACGGGCTGGTCGACGCCGACGCCTTCGTCGACGCCCACGACCCCGGCGCCCCGCCCGGGCTGGTCCTGGAGACGAGCGGCGGGCAGGGAGGCAGCCACCGCTTCGGGTCGGGCGACGGCCAGCTGGCCCACCCCGACACCAGCTATGTCGCCTACGCCTTCAAGGCCGACGACGACGGGGTCGCCGCCAACCCGGGCACGGCCAGCTTCTCCGGCGCCGTCCCCGGCAGCGGCGCCTTCTCGGCCGTCGCCGGCGACAGCGGCACCTTCAAGGCCACCCTGGCCTCGGGCCCGCTCGACCCCGGCCTGCGGGAGGAGCAGGCCACCGCCACCGTCGACGGCGAGTCGGTCGCCGGCTCGGTCCCGTTGCTCGCCCTCGAGGACGACGACCAGGCCCCCGGGGTCGACCTGGTCGGGAGCGGCAACGACGCCTGGCGGCGGCTGGACAGCGTCGACGGCCAGGACCTCGACGACGTCTACGCCGTGACCCTCGGCAAGAGGGACCGCCTGGACGTCGCCATCGCCAGCCTCACGCCCGACCCGGTGGCCGCCCTGCTGTTCGACGCCGGCACCGAGGACGTCTTCGGCCAGCTCGACCATGCCCTGGCCTGTGGCGGCGGCGAGGAGGTGGGCTGCCCGACGGCCGGGCTCCACTTCGAGGCCCCCGAGCGCGCCACCTACCTGCTGGACGTCTACTCCACCGCCGCCAGCGGCGACTACCGGCTCACCTGGACGGTCCGGAACGCGGCCGGCCTCCCCATCGAGGTCACCACCGCCGCCTGCAGCCCCAACGGTGACGGCGTCCAGGACCGCTGCGCCTGGTCGGCGGGGGCGATCTCCGGCTGGACAATCAGGTCCTTCGTGACCAGCGGGGCCGCACTGGTCGCCCAGCGCGACGGCGCCGGCGCCAAGACCTGGGACGGCGGCGACAGCGATCCCGGCGGCTACACCCTGCGGGTCCTCTACACCGAGGCCGGCGGCCGGGCCCTGCTGCGCGCCTTCGCCCTCACCCTGGACGAGCAGCGGCCGAGGATCGCCGACGCCAACGCCGCCCCCAACCCGTTCGAACCGCGGCCCCACGACGGCGACCGGGACACCACCACCTTCGCCATGACCTCCTCCGAGCGGGGCCGGCTCCGGGTCGTGATCTACCGCTACGCCAGCACCGAGGTGGTCCGGGTCCTGGTCAGCGGCGAGCTTCCGGCCGGGCGGCAGCGGGTCCCCTGGACCGGGAAGACGTCGTCGGGCGCCTGGCTCCAGGGACGGTTCTCCTACGTGCTCGAGGCCACCGACCTCGCCGGCAACACCTCCAGGTCCCAGCGCCATTACGTGCGGGTGCTGTGACCAGCAGCGCGAGTTCGCGCCGGGCCGAAAACAATTCCAGATAATCGCTTGACCGGCTTTCCGGGACCTGGCAGGGTTGCTCTGCACCTGGCGGAAGGTCCGTCGAGTGCTGGCC
>DASZON010000380.1:0-8860 GCA_035550755.1 Actinomycetota bacterium
CGGCCCCGCCGGCGGCGGCCACCGCCCGGGCGTTGGCCGCCGGGTGGTCGGCGGTGGCGTGGGGCAGGGGCACCATCACCGCCGGCAGGCCGGCCGCGGTCAGCTCGGCCATGGTGATCGCCCCGGCCCGGCTCAGGGCCAGGTCGGCGGCGGCGTAGGCCAGGTCCATGCGGTCGACGAACGGGACCACCTTGACCAGCAGCCCGCGTCCGTCGGGATCGGCCTCGGCCCAGGCGGCGCGGACGTCGGCCTCGTCGCGGCGCCCGCAGGCGTGCAGGATCTGCACGGCCGCCGGGTCGGGCCAGGCGGCGGTGGCCGCCACCACCGCCTGGTTGATGCGCCGCGAGCCCTGGCTGCCGCCGAACACGAACAGGGTGCGCCGGTCGGGGTCGAGGCCGAAGGCGGCCACCGCCTCGTCGTGGAGGGCGGCCCGGTCCAGGCGGGCCAGCTCCGGCCGGACCGGGTTGCCGACCACCGCGGTGCGGTCGGGCGGGAAGGCGGCCGCGGCCGCGTCGACGCCGACCGCGATGCGCCTGGCCACGCGGGCGGCCAGGCGGTTGGCGATCCCGGGGACGGCGTTCTGCTCGTGCAGGACCACCGGCACGCCCTCCATGCGGGCGGCCACGGCCACCGGCAGGGTGACGTAGCCGCCCATGCCGCAGACCACGTCGAAGTGGTGCTGGCGCAGCAGCCGGCGGGCGGCCAAGGTGCCGTTGACGGCCGCGAACGGGGCCAGCAGGGTCTCCTTGGCCAGGCGGCGCGACAGCGGCAGGATCGGCAGCAGGTCGAGGGCGAAGCCGGCCTCGGGCACCGCCCGGATCTCGATGCCCCTGGTGGTGCCGGCGAAGCGGACCGTGGCCGCCGGGTCGTGCTGGACGATGGTGCGGGCCAGGGCCAGCCCGGGGAACACGTGCCCGCCGGTGCCGCCGGCCGCCACCAGCAGCGACAGGCCGGGCCGGTCCTCGGGCGCGGGCAGCCCGCCCGGGCCGGGAGTGGGAGGCCGGGGGTCGGGGGGGGTCGAGCCTAGCCCTCCGGTCTCATCGGTCATCGGGGTTCCTTCCTGGGTGAGCGGGGCGGGGGGGCGCCCTGGGCTCGGCGGGCCCGCTCGGCGTCGGCCTTGGCCTTCTGGGCCGGGGTCTGGCGGTGGCCGCCGCCGCGGGTGGTGGTCACGGCGGCCGGGCGCCCGCCCCGGGCCGGGCGGGAGGGGGCGCGGCCGGCGGTGCGGCGGCCGCGGCGCTCGGCGGCGGCCCTGGTGGTGGTGGCGATCACCGGGGCCCGCACCGTCCAGACCTCGTGGCGGGCCACGTTCAGCAGCATGCCGGTGGCGGCCAGCAGCACCAGCATGCTGGAGCCGCCGAAGGAGACCAGCGGCAGCGGCACCCCGGTGATCGGCAGCACCCCGACCACCGCGCCGATGTTGACCAGCGCCTGGACCACGATCCAGATGGTGACCCCGCCGGCCAGGTAGCGGCCGAACGGGTCGGGGGCGCGCTGGGCGACCCGCACCCCGGCGTAGGCGAAGGCCGCGAACAGCAGCAGGATCGACAGGGTGCCGAGCAGGCCCAGCTCCTCGCCGATGATGGCGAAGATGAAGTCGGTGTGGGCGTTGGGCACGTACGACCACTTCTGGCGGCTGGCGCCCAGCCCGACCCCGAGCAGCCCCCCCGAGCCGAGGGCCAGGCGGCCCTGGATGAACTGGTAGCCGCCGTTCTGCGGGTCGGCGGCGGGGTCCATGAACGACAGGAAGCGGGTCCGGCGGTAGTCGGCGCTCATGATCAGGGCGGCCCCGCCGGCCAGGCCGAGCGAGCCGATCCCGCCCAGCAGCCACAGCGGGGTGCCGGCCACGAACAGCATGCCGAAGGCGATGGCGCACAGCAGCAGGGTGGTGCCGAGGTCGGGCTCCAGCATCACCAGGGCGGCCAGCAGCAGGGTCAGGGGCAGCACCGGGACCAGCAGGTGGCGGACGTCGCCGAGCAGGCGGGCCTTGCGGGTGAGCACGTCGGCCGAGAACAGCAGCAGGGCCAGCTTGGCGAACTCGGCCGGCTGGGCGGTGAACCCGCCGGGCAGCGAGATCCAGCGGGTGGAGCCGTAGGCCGACACCGCGTCCGGGTGGACGAGCACGTAGACCAGCCCGGCGGTGGCCACGACCAGCAGCGGGGTCCCGAGCCGGCGCCAGAGGCGGTAGTCGATGCGGCTGACGGCCAGCATCACCACCGCCCCGCCGGCCACCCACAGCAGCTGGCGCTTGAAGTAGGCGTAGGAGTCGCCCTGGCGGGCCAGGGCGAACACCGAGGAGGCGGACAGCACCATCACCAGCCCCACGATCAGCAGGGCACAGGCCACGGCCAGCAGCAGCCAGTAGGTCGACCCGGCCCCGAGCAGCGGCCGGGCGGCGACCCGCGGCCGCCCGCCGTCACGGGCCGCCATGGCCACCACCCCGACCATGAGATCCGCCGTGCCGCTCGGCGAGCCGGGCCACGGCGGCCTCGAAGGCCGCGCCCCGCTCGGCGTAGTCGGTGAACTGGTCCTGGCTGGCGCAGGCCGGGGCCAGCAGCACGGTGTCCCCCGGGTCGGCCAGGCCGAACCCGACGGTGACGGCCTCGCCGACCGAGGCCGCCCGCACCACCGGGCCCGGGTAGCCGGCCCGCCCCAGGGCGTCCATCAGCTCCTCGGCCGCCTCCCCCACCAGCACCACCCCGACCAGCCGGCGCAGGGCCCCGGCGACCAGCTCGTCGAAGTCCAGGCCCTTGTTGCGGCCGCCGGCGATCCAGACGACCCGCGGGAAGGCGGCCAGGGCGCGGGCGGCGGCGTGGGGGTTGGTGGCCTTGGAGTCGTTGACGAACGCAACCCCGCGGAGCTCGCCCACCGTGGCCAGCCGGTGGGGGCCGGCCCGGAAGGCGGCCACCGCCCTGGCCATGCCGGCCGGGTGGGCGCCAAGGGCCATGGCCACCCCGGAGGCGGCGATGGCGTTGGCCAGGTTGTGGCGGCCCGGCAGGCGCAGGGCGGCCGCCCGCCACAGACCGCCCTCGTGACCGGGGATGCGGGAGAGGGCGACCCCGGCCTCCAGGCCGAGCCCGCCCACCGCGGCCCGCCCGGTGGTGAACGGCACCGGGGTACCGGGGGTCTCGGCCGCCCTGGCCGCCACCACCGGGTCGTCGGCGGCGTACACCGACCAGTCGTCGCGGCTCTGGTTGGCCCAGATCCTGGCCTTGGCGTCGGCGTAGGCGGTCAGGTCCGGATGCCAGTCGAGGTGGTCGGCGGCGAAGTTCAGCCAGGCCCCGGCGTCCAGGTGGAGGCTGAGGGTGAAGCGGAGCTGGAAGCTGGACAGCTCGACCACCACCGCCTCGGGGGGATGGCGGTCCAGGACGGCGTCGATCAGGGGCAGGCCGACATTGCCGGCGGCCACGGCCTGGCTGCCCGAGGCGGTCAGCATGGCCGCGGCCAGCTCGGTGGTGGTGGTCTTGCCGTTGGTGCCGGTCACCCCGACCAGGGGCATGGTCGCGACCCGGGCCGCCAGCTCGACCTCGCTCCAGACCGGGATCCGGGCGGCCAGGGCGGCCTGGACGAGCGGGTGGGCCTCGGGCAGGCCGGGGGCGACGACCAGCAGGGCCCGGCCCTCGAGCAGGTCCGGGCCGGCCGGGCCGAGGTGGGTCTTGACCCCGAAGGCGGCCAGCTCGCCGGTGTCCAGGTCGGGGGCGTCGTCGCAGGCGACGACGTCGGCTCCGGCGTCGGCCAGGTGGCGGGCGGCGGCCCGGCCGGAGCGGCCGAGCCCGGCCACCAGCGCCGGCAGCCCGGCGAACCACCCGGGCGGACAGCGCACCGGCCAGGCCTCGGGCGGGCCGTGGGTGAAGGCGGGGCTAGCCACCGGTGCCTCCCGCGGCCAGGAACTCGGCGTAGAAGAGCCCCAGCCCGAAGGCGACGGCCAGACCGGCCAGGATCCAGAAGCGCACGATCACCGTGAACTCCGGCCACTCGGAGAGCTCGAAGTGGAGGTGGATGGGGGCCATCTTGAACACCCGCCGCTGGAACAGCCGGAAGCTGGCCACCTGGAGGATGACCGAGAGGGTCTCGACCACGTACAGCCCGCCGAGGACGGCCAGCAGCAGCTGGGTGTTGGTGAACAGGGCCAGGGCGGCCAGGGTGCCGCCAAGGGCCAGCGAGCCGGTGTCGCCCATGAAGATCCGGGCCGGTGGAGCGTTCCACCAGAGGAACCCCGCCGTCGACCCCATCATGGCCGCGGCCACGATGGCCAGGTCCTGCGGGGACTCGCCGGCCGGGAACGAGTAGCAGCCGGGGGTGTCGGCCCCGACCCCGCACAGGTGGCGGAACTGCCAGAAGCCGATCACCACGTAGGCGCTGACCACCAGCACGGTCGAGCCGGAGGCGAGCCCGTCCATGCCGTCGGTCAGGTTGACCCCGTTGGAGGTCGCCGACACCAGCAGGAACACCCAGACCAGGAACAGGATCAGGTGCAGCTCGGTGCCGCTGATGGGACGGATGAAGGAGATGCCCCGGAAGGCGTCGGCCCAGTACCAGGCGCCGACCGCGAGCACGATGGCGGCGGCCGCCTGGCCGGCGAACTTGGCCGTCTTGGTCAGCCCCAGGCTGCGCTGGTTGCGGATCTTGAGGTAGTCGTCGATCCCCCCGACCACGCCGAGCAGGACCATGGTGACCACGACCAGGATGCCGGCCGGGGTGAAGGGGACCCGGTCGCGGCCGAGCAGGTGGACGACCAGGTAGCCGACCACGGCCCCGAGGATCATCACCGCCCCGCCCATGGTCGGGGTGCCGCGCTTGGTCTGGTGGGCGTCGGGCAGGTCGACCTGGATGAGCTGGCCCAGCCCGCGCCGCCGGAAGGTCCGGATGGCCAGCGGGGTCCCGACCAGCCCGAGGGCCAGGGCGACGGCGGCCGCGATCAGGATCCCGACCAACGGTCAGGCCCCGTCCGTCCGCGGGCGCAGCAGGGCGTCGGCGACGCGGTCCAGGGCGACGACCCGGCTGGCCTTGACCAGGACCACGTCGGCCGGGCCGAGGACGGGGGTGAGCAGGGCCAGGGCGGCGTCGGGGTCGGCGACCGCCTCGGCCTCCTCGGGCCACATGCCCTCCATGCGGGCGGCGTTGACCATCACCCGGCCGGGCTCGCCCACCCCGACCAGCCGGTCGATGCCGAGGCGGGTGGCCAGGCGGCCGACGCGGTCGTGCTCGGCGGCGGCGTCCGGGCCGAGCTCGGCCATCTCGCCGAGGACGGCCACCGTCCGCCCGCCCTCGCGGCCGAGGGCGGCCAGGGTCTTGAGGGCCGCGGCCATCGAGGACGGGTTGGCGTTGTAGGCGTCGTTGACCACGGTCAGCCCGTCGGGGCGGCGCCGGACCTCCATGCGCATGGGCGACAGGGCGGCCCCCTCGAGGCCGGCGGCGAGGTCGCCGGGGCCGATGCCGAGCACGGCCGCGGCCGCGGCCGCGGCCAGGGCGCAGCCGACCAGGTGCTCGCCCGGGGCCGGCAGGACGACCGGGGCCGTCCCGTCGGGGGTGCGGAGCCGGAACCGGGCCCGGCCGTCGTCCCCCAGGCGGACCTCCTCGGCCCCCACGTCGGCGCCAGGGCCCAGGCCGAAGCGGGCCACCCGGGCCACGGTACGGTCGGCCATCGCCGCCACCCGCGGGTCGTCGGCGTTGAGGACGGCCGTGCCGTCGGCCGGGAGGGCCTCGACGAGCTCGCCCTTGGCCTTGGCGATCGCCTCCCGGGAGCCGAACATGCCGAGGTGGGACTCGCCGACGTTGAGGACCACGCCGACCGTCGGGCGGGCCAGGCGGGCCAGGTCGGCGATGTGGCCGGGGCCGCGGGCGCCCATCTCGACCACCACCGCCTGGGTGGCGGGCTCGATCCGGCACAGGGTCAGGGGCAGGCCGACCTCGTTGTTGAACGACGCCTGGTTGGCCACGGTCTGCAGGCGGGTGGCCAGGGCGGCGGCGAGCAGGTCCTTGGTGGTGGTCTTGCCGTTGGACCCGGTGACCCCGACCACGGCCGCCGCCGACCGGTCCCGGACGGCCGTGCCCAGGGCGGCCAGGGCGGCCAGGGGGTCGGCGACCTCGACCCGGGCGCCGGCGAACACCGTGCCCTCCTGGGCCAGGGTGGCGGCTGCCCCGGCCTCGGCGGCGGCGGCCGCGAACAGGCTGCCGTCGGTGCGGCTGCCGGGCAGGGCCACGAACAGCTCCCCGGCCCGGACCGTGCGGGAGTCGACCTGGACACCGGCGACGACGGCGTCGGGGTCGGCCGCCACCAGCCGCCCCCCGGTGGCCTCGGCGACCTCCTTGAGGGTGAACGGGATCACCGGGCGGCCCCCGATTGCCGGGGGGCGAGGCTTGCGCCCCCCGGAACCCCCAGCAGCGCCCTGAGCTCCTCGGCGGCGACCTGGCGGTCGTCGAAGGGGACCTTGCGGCCGCCGGCGAACTCCTGGCCCTGCTCGTGGCCCTTGCCGGCGACCAGGACGGCGTCGCCGGGGCCGGCCATGGCCAGGGCGGCCCGGATGGCGGTGCGCCGGTCGACCTCGACCAGGAACCCGTCCGGCCCGGTGGCCCGGGCGACGCCCTCGGCCACCTGGGCCACGATCGCCCCGGGGTCCTCGGAGCGGGGGTTGTCGGAGGTGACCACGGCCACGTCGGCCAGCCGCCCGGCGATCTCGCCCATGAGCGGCCGCTTGGCCCGGTCGCGGTCGCCGCCGCAGCCGAAGACCACGATCACCCGCCCGCCGGTGACCGCCCGGGCCGCCCGGACCACGTTGTCGAGCGAGTCGGGGGTATGGGCGTAGTCGACCAGCACGGTGAACGGCTGGCCGGCGTCGACCCGCTCGAAGCGGCCCGGGACCCCGGCCAGGGCCTCCAGCCCGGCCACGGCGGTGTCCAGGTCGACGCCGACGGCGTCGGCCGCGGCCAGGGCGCCGAGGGCGTTGGCGACGTTGAAATGGCCGGCCAGCCGCAGCCGGACCGGCCGGGTGCCGGCCGGCGAGACGACCCGGAAGCTGGCCCCGTCCAGGGAGGCGGCGACCTCGGTGGCCCGCCAGTCGGCGTCGGTGCCGGTGCCGGTGGTCACCACCGCCACCTCGGCCGTGCCGGCCAGCAGCCGCCCGTGGGGGTCGTCGAGGTTGACCACCCCAAGGGGCGTGAACGCAGGGGTGAACAGCCGCCGCTTGGCCAGGTAGTAGTCCTCCAGGTCGGCGTGGAAGTCGAGGTGGTCCTGGGTGAGGTTGGTGAAGATGGCCGCCCTGAAGCGGGTGCCGTCGACCCGGTGCAGGGCCAGGCCGTGGCTGGACACCTCCATGGCCGCCGCCTGCACCCCGGCGTCGGCCATCTCGGCCAGCAGCCGCTGCAGGTCGGGGGCCTCGGGGGTGGTGTGGACGGCCGGGCGGCGCTCGTCCCCCATGCGGACCTCGACCGTGCCCACGACCCCGGGGACGCGGCCGGCCGCCCGGAAGATGGCCTCCAGCATGTAGGTGGTGGTGGTCTTGCCGTTGGTGCCGGTCACCCCGACCAGGTCGAGGCGGTCCGAGGGGTGGTCGAAGAAGGCGGCGGCCAGGGGGGCCAGGGCGTCCCGGACCCGGCCGACCAGCAGCTGGGGGGCCTCCAGCTCCAGGGGGCGCTGGACGACCAGGGCGGCCGCGCCCGCGTCCAGGGCCTTGCCGGCCAGGTCGTGGCCGTCCATCCTCGACCCGGGAACGCAGCAGAACAGCGCGCCGGGAACGACCTTGCGGGTGTCGAGCACGACGTCGGTGACCAGCGTCCCAGCGTCGCCGCGGACTTGGCCCTGGACGGCCGGGGCGAGACTGGCGAGGGGGACGCGCCGGGACGTCAAGGTCATGACCTTCGGAGCCCGCGTCGTCGGCTCGGACCGCCGGCGGCGGGTACGCCGGCGCCCGCTAACGACCGCCATTCCCTGGCAGGGGAGGCGGCCCGCGAAAGCCTAGCATCAGCGCACCGCCTTGGCCGGTAAGGTCGGGACCACCCCGAGGCGCCGCAGGGCGGTGGCGGCGACCTCCTTGAACACCGGCGCCGCCACCGACCCGCCGTAGTAGCCACGGGTCGGCCGGTCGATCACCACCGCCACCACCACCTGGGGCCGTTCCGCGGGGGCGAAGCCGATGAAGCTGCCGACATAGGCGCCGGGCAGGTAGCCGCCGTGGACGGTGTCGGGCACGCGGGCGGTGCCGGTCTTGCCGGCCACCCGCCACTCGTCCATGGCGGCCGCGGTGCCGGTGCCGCCCTCCTCGACCACGCCCTCCAGGATCTTGGACAGGCTCTTGGCGGTGCGGGCCGACAGCACCCGGCGGCCCGGCCGGCGGTCGGCCTTGGCCACCCGGCCGCGGGCGTCGACCGTGCCCCGCAGCAGGGTCGGGGCCCGCAGGACGCCGTGGTTGGCCACGGTGGCGTAGACGCTGGCCATCTGGAGCACGGTCACGGCCACGCCCTGGCCGATGGCGTTGGTGCCGAGGTCGGTGCAGTACCAGTCCTTGGCCGCCCGCACGATCCCGGGCGACTCGCCGGGCAGGTCGACGCCGCTGCGGCGCCCGTAGCCGAAGTCCAGCTCGGCCTGGTAGAGCTTGTCCCTGCCGAGGTCCCGGGCGGTCATGATGGTGCCGACGTTGGAGGACTTGGCCACGATGTCGGCGAAGGTCATCAGCTCCGGGGCGTGGCTGTGGGAGTCGTGGAAGGTCTTCTCCGGGCACAGGGGGAGGTTGTCGGGGACGATCGTCTCGGTCCGGGGCGTGACCACGCCGTGCTGGAGGGCGGCGGCGGCGGTGATCGTCTTGTTGGTCGACCCGGGCTCGAACACGTCCGCGATGGCCCGGTTCTTGCGGGCCTCGGGCTTGGT
>DASZON010000381.1:0-17522 GCA_035550755.1 Actinomycetota bacterium
GCCGCCGTCAAGGCCGCCGGCGGCACCATCCTGAAGGAGAACACCCGGGTCGGGGTGGCCACGGTGAAGTCGGCCAACCCGGCGTTCCTGTCCGCCGCCGCCGCCCAGAAGGCCCTGGTCGGCGCGGCCCGCAACCGTCCCATCGGCCGGATCCCGAGCGGTGCGGCCGCGGCCAAGGACGAGGTCGAGCACCTGACCGCGGCCGAGCGGGCGGCCGCCAAGGCCGGTGCCGGGTCCTCGGCGGCCGGGCGCGTGCCCGACCAGGAGCCGCTGGCCGACAAGCAGTGGGACATGCGGATGGTCGACGCCACCCCGAGTGGCTCCTACCGGGTCAACCAGGGGCGGCCCTCGGTGCTGGTGGGCATCATCGACTCCGGCATCGACGGCAACCACCCGGACCTGCGCGACAACTTCAACCGCCGGCTCAGCCGCAACTTCGCCACCGACATCCCGCTGATCGACGGGCCGTGTGAGGTCGCCACCTGCGTCGACCCCGTCGACCGCGACGACAACGGCCACGGGACCCACGTCGCCGGGCTGGTCGCGGCCGAGCTCAACGGGCTCGGCACGTCCGGGGTGGCGCCCAAGGTGACCCTGGTCAGCATCCGTGGCGGGCAGGACTCCGGGTTCGTGTTCCTGCAGCCGGTGGTCGACGCGCTCGTCTACGCCGGCCAGGTCGGCATCGACGTCGTCAACATGAGCTTCTACATCGACCCCTGGCTCTACAACTGCCTCGACAACCCGGCCGACTCGCCCGAGGCCCAGGCCGAGCAGCGGACGGTCCGGGTCGCCGCCCAGCGGGCGGTCAGCTTCGCAAGGGACCACGGGGTCACCCCGGTCGCCTCCATGGGCAACGCCCATACCGACCTCGGAAACCCGACCGCGGACGCGACCAGCCCCGACTTCCCGCCGGGCACCAACTACCCGCGGACGGTCGACAACTCCTGCATCACCGTCCCCACCGAGACCCGCGGGGTAATCTCGATCTCCGCCCTCGGACCCAGCTTCAAGAAGGCCGACTACTCGAACTACGGGCTCGAGCAGACCGACTTCTCGGCCCCTGGCGGGTTCTTCCGCGACTACTACGGCAGCGACCAGTACATGCAGGTCGAGAACCTGAACCTGTCGACCATGCCCACCGCCCTGGCCGAGGCGGCCCTGGCCCAGAACCCGACCACGCCGTTCATCGTCAAGAGCTGCCGGGGCAGCGTCTGCGGCTACTACCAGTACCTCCAGGGGACCTCGATGGCGTCACCGCACGCCACCGGGGTGGTGGCGCTGATCGTCAGCACCCACGGCAGGCGCGACCCGGTCCACGGCGGGCTCACCATGTCGCCGGGAGCGGTGGAGCGGGTGCTCACCCGGACGGCCCGGCAGACGCCGTGCCCGTTCCCGCCCATCGCCACCTATCCCGACCGGGCCCCGGACCTGACCTACACGGCCAACTGCGAGGGCACCCTGGCCCGCAACGGCTTCTACGGCCGGGGCATCGTCAACGCCCTGACCGCGGTCCTGGACTGACCCAGCCAGCGCCGGTCACCTGACCGGCCAGCACGGGGCGCCGCCTCCCGGGCGGCGCCCCGTCGACGTTCCGGGCAGGCGCCGGTCAGGGGGGCGGCGACTGGCCGCGGGCCGGGCGGAGGCGGGCCAGGACCACCGCCACCGCCAGCAGGCCGAGGCCGGCCAGCAGGATGGCCAAGGGCGCGCCCAGGTCCTGCCAGTAGCGGCCGGCCGCCTGGGCCAGGAACACCACCATGGCGGCGGCCCCGATCCCCAGCAGCACGTTGCGGCGCCAGGCGCTTCCGGCCACGAGCAGGGCCACGGCCACGGCCAGCCCGACCCAGAGCCCCCAGCCGCCCGCCCCGAATCCCTCGGACCCCCGCCCGACCGTGGCCAGGATCTCGCACCCCGACACCAGCGCCAGGGCGCCCAGCGCCTCCGAGGTCCGCCGCGGCACCACCAGCCCGCGCCGCCCCAGCTCCAGCCACCCAGCCCCGAGCACCGCCACCTCGACCCCCTCGAACCCGTCCCAGGAGACCGGGAGCTCGCTGCCGGCGGACAGCACGGTGGCCACCGCGGCCCCGAACAGCGCCACCTGCTGGAGCACCCGCCGCTCGGCCAGGTACAGCCCGGCGGCCAGGACCCCGGCCCCGCCGGCCACCGCCAGGGTCGGGTCGTCGACGGCGTCGTCGCTGCGCCCGCCCAGCAGCACCGCCAGCAGCCCGGCGAACGCCGCCACCGCCCCCAGCCAGAGCACGCTGGCCAGCCGCGGCAGCACCCGTCCCTCCCCCGCCCGCAGCCGCCACCCGGCCGCCAGCAGCACCGCCGTGACCGCCCCCAGCACCCCGGCCCGCCCCCAGTAGCCCAGCTCGGCCCACGACTCCGCCCCGAGCACGAACCCGGCCACCAGAGCCAGCCCCCCGCCCAGATACCCCAGCACCTCGACGGCCACGGTCCGCCGCCCCGCGCCGGCCTCGGCCGCCGCCCCCTCGAGAGCCAGGATCGCCTCCCCCTGCTCCCGCCCGATCACCCCGGCCGCCACCCACCGCTCCACCCGCCGCCCCAGGTCCTCCATCGCCACGCACCTCTCCCGTCAGCGTTGGGTCAGGGTAAGCGGACCGGACCCGGGGGCGAGCCCCCCGAGTGGTCGATGCGGCACCGCCGAGAGTCTCCACAGAGGCGTCCGGGGTCCTCGTGGGTCCCCCGGTCCTCAACCTCTGGTCGCGCGGTTCAGCGCCGTTCGTCGGCGGCGCTCGCTGTGCAGGGGTGGGCGGCCTGCACAGATTGCGTCCGTGCTGTTACGCAGCGTAGTCGAGGATCTGCGCGCTCGTGGCGTACGCTCGCACCACGTCGGCCGCGTACACGAGATCCTTCTTGTTGGGGTAGGTCTCGCTGGTGAAGAGCACTTCGCCGTTGCTGGCCACGATCCGGCAGTAGAACTGGCCGTTGGCGGCACGGTGGACCTGGAACTCGATCACAGTAGTTGGTTCTCCTCGTCCTGCATGCCCGGCGGCGCCCACCAACGGCGGGTTATCCGTGGCCGACGGGCAGGGTTCTCCCAGCCAGATCCCATCACCGTAATTAGCTTGATGTCAAAACTTGGCACGTACGGGATAGGACGGTCTATCGAGAGATTTAGAGCAACCAACCGCAGCCTGTCGAAGTGGCTGGGCGCGCATGACAGCGCTAATCTTCAGGCCCTGCTGACCAACCGCCGCCGGTAATCTATCGATTATTTCACCGACGGTTGCCGGGCGGGCGACCCGCGGTCCGGGTGACCGACGGCACCGCGACCCGGTGACGGCGGTCACTTCCCGGTCAAGGTGGATGTGGGACAATGACCGGCGCAACTGCGATCACCTCCGAGAGGATCGGTATGACGGGGTTGGATGGCGGGGTGCTCGCGGCGTCGGCTGCGGAGAGTCCCTTGGTGATCGCGGCAATCGGGCTCATCGGATCGTTGATCGGTGGTGGCATCGCAGCCACCGTCAGTCTGGTGATTGCCAAACAAGCCAGGGACGAGGCCCGCACAGAATGGATTCGGAATAATCGCCGGGATATCTATGATCGGTTTCTCACGAGTGCTCAGGAGCTGCTCATCGCCTGTGTGAACCACAGAGAGCTGTCGCCGAAGGAAGCGGAGTCGGCCATCAAACAGGCAGACCTCAAGCTGTTCAGCGCCCACGTGGTCGTGCAGACTGTGGCGGATCGGGGTGTGGCGGACGCCGCGCGGACCCATGCCTACCGGCTCATGCGGCTGGAGCAGCTGACACTGGATGCCCTGGGATCGAACATCGCGCCAAGGAATTACTCGAAGATTGCTCCGCTCAGCCGGGAGTCTCGCCACGCCACGATCGATGCGATACGCAAGGAGCTGGGCCTGACCGACAGCATTGACCTCGCCAGTGGCTTCGATCCATTCGCGGGGACTGAGCTGGAAGGTCAATACCCGGTTCGGCCGTATGCGAGGCAGCCGCGGCCCCAGGGCGTCCCAGGCTAGGGCACACGGGAGGGCACGGCTGGCGAGCAGCTGTGGTGTCGGGGTACGCGGCGAGAGCTGTTCGGCGGTTCCGCGAGGATCCACTAGTGGAGACATGGTTTGTCTGCTTAGAATGCTTCTGACACAGAGCTGGGTCGCGGAGTGGGGGGTATGAGCAGGTTCGATCGCCCGAGTAAGGGCCGAATATTCCTGAGCTATCGGCGCCAGGAAGCCAGTGCCGTCGCCGGCAGGCTGTATGACAGAATTGTCGATCGATTCGGTTCAGAAGCGGTTTTCATGGACATTGCTTCGATCGAAATCGGCCAGAACTTCATGAAGGCGATCGAGCAGTCGGTAGCGTCTTCACAAGTAATGCTCGTCCTAATCGGAAGTGAATGGGCCACCCTGGCTGACGCGGAGGGCCGTCGGCGGCTTGATGACCCAAGTGACATGATCCGATTGGAGCTCGAGGCAGCGATTGAGCACGATATTCATATCATACCTGTCCTGATAGACAATGCCAGAATGCCGCGCCCGCAGGATCTGCCAGGGTCACTGCGGGAGCTGGCTTTCCGTCAGGCCACAGACATACGCCTCCATCGCGATCAATTTCAGCGGGATGTCGAGTTTCTCATTGACGTGATCGGAACCTACCTCGAATCGATCACGTCAACTGGACGTCCGTCTCCTGACAGTCAGGATTACATCTCCCCGCCTCCGGCGCGCCGTTTGATCTTCGTCAGCTATAGCCACGCTGACGAATACTGGCTCGGTCGACTTCAAGTCCACCTGAAGCCGCTTGCACGACACGGAAGAATTGAGATGTGGGACGACACGCAGATCCAAGTTGGTGATGAATGGCGAAGCGAGATCAGGAAGGCAGTCGAAAGTTGTTCGGTCGCCGTTCTCCTGGTCAGTGCGGATTTCATGGCGTCGGATTTCATTGACGACAACGAGCTACCGCCGCTCTTGGACGCGGCCCGGCAGCGTGGTGTCCGTATTCTGCCGATCCTGGTGAGCTCCTCCCACTTCGAGGATTCTGAGCTAGGTCGATTCCAAGCGGTGAACCCTCCCTCCAAACCATTGGACATGGTGAACAAAGGGGAGCAGGAGGCGGCCTTTGCGAAACTGCACAAGGCAATCCGAAGCGTGCTCTTCTAGTATCGGGGCATGGCAGGGTGGCGACGCTGGCCGGCGGCGACTTCGTGGGTGAGGTCTCTTTGGTCACGGAGTTGCCGCGCACGGCGACGGTGACCGCCGAACCCCCCCGTCCGCCTCTTCGTGCTGACATCCGGGGAGTTCCACGCCGTGCTCGACCGGAACCCGAAGGTCGAGCGCAAGGTGCTGCGGGCGCTCGCCCGGCGGCTGGCCGAGACCTCCAGCGACCCCACCCTGGCCTGACCCCACGATCCCCGGAACAGTGCTCGACGGCATTGTGGGCGGGCTTCTGCCGCCGCTCAGGTGGTCTGTGGCTCCTCCTTGATGGTGCGGCCCTCGACCTCGAGCCCGGCAGCCGCCTGCTCGCCGCGGTCGCGGAGCACGTCGCGGATGAAGATGTCGTAGACGATCGCGCCCAGGATGCCGCCGACGAACGGTCCCACGATGGGCACCCAGAGATAGTTGTGGATGCCTGGTATGGCGACCTTGCCCCAGCCGGCCAGCCAGGCGAAGACCCGGGGGCCGAAGTCGCGGGCGGGGTTGATGGCGTAGCCCGCGTTGGCGCCGAAGGACATGCCGATGGCGGCCACGGCCAGGCCGACGAGCAGCGGGGCCAGGTTGGACCTGGGAGGCTGGTTGCGCTCGTCGGTCAGTGCCAGGACGAACATCAGCAGGAACGCTGTACCGACGATCTGGTCGATGAACGGCCAGATCATGCTCGAGTGGAAATACGGCGCCGGGAAGGTCGCGAAGAT
This sequence comes from Actinomycetota bacterium, assembly GCA_035550755.1. Classification (GTDB taxonomy): domain Bacteria; phylum Actinomycetota; class CALGFH01; order CALGFH01; family CALGFH01; genus CALGFH01. The sequence continues at coordinate 5,893 of DASZON010000381.1, forward strand.
GCTGAAGGTGGCGGTCGAGTCGGCGGAGCCGCCAAGGACCCCCCGGGTGATGTTGTGGGCCACCTCGTAGCTGGAGATCGCATTGTGGTAGACCAGGTAGACCAGAGCTGCCCCGACGAACGCGCCGACCAGTTGCGCCAGCATGTAGGGCACGACCTTTGCCCACGGGAAGTTGCGGCGTACCGCGAGCGCCAAGGTCACGGCCGGGTTGATGTGGGCGCCGCTGATCCCGCCCGCAATGTAGACCCCGAAGGTGACGGCCATCGCCCACCCCCAGGTGATCAGCAGCCAGTCGCCACTGGCCGCGAAGATCGCGGTGCCACGGCCCGACTGGTTCAGCGCGGCGACCGCCATCGCCACGACGCCGTCGCCGAAGCAGATGAGCACGAAGGTGCCCAGGAACTCCGCCGACAGCTCACCCCAGACGGTCTGGCGCCAGCGAGGGCGCGGGCGGGTGGCTCTGGCTGCTTGTGCGGTGGCTGTCATTCCACCACCCCTTTCGTCTCTGGGACCCTGGGCTTTGGGACGCCTGCTCGGGCAGGGGCTCATATCGTGTCACGATATGCTTCCACGATACCGTCCGGAATCGCCCACCGCTCAGCATGGAGCTGCGGCGGCCTGCGGTCATTCCCGCTGGCCGCCAATCGCCGCTCCAGCTAGCGGGAAGTTCGTACCGTTGCCGGAGCCGTCACGTCCACGGGGCTGGTGCCTAAGCGGCCTCGCGGAAGTTCTGTCCGTATCCGTCGGGGAGCCAGGGTGAGCTGTGGGGGGCGGCGGTCGCCAGCAGCTGGGCGGGGCTGCGCTGGCAGAAGAAGGCGTGGACTTGGCGGATCCGCCCGGCCATGGTCAGCGTCGGCGAGTTGGCGAGGTAGGCCTTGAGGGCGCCCCAGATGCGCTCGACCGGGTTGTCGTGGGGGCGGTAGCGCGCCCCGTGCAGCACCACCAGTCGGGGGTGGGCGGCCAGCCACCGCTGGACGATCTTGGAGTGGTGGATGATGACGTTGTCGCAGATCACCGCGACCACCGGTGCGGCTGGGTAGGCGGCCAGCAGCTGCCCGCAGAAGCTGGTGAAGTTGGCGCTGACCGCCCTGCGGCAGACCTGGTAGAGAAACCGGCCGCTGTCCAGGTCGACCGCGCCGAAGATGGTCCGGCGCCGGTTGGTGCCCGGGGTCATGACCCGCTGGCGGGAGCCCTTGACGATCCAGGTTGACCGCACCCAGGGCAGTAGGTTGAGGTGGGTCTCGTCTTCGGCCAGCACGGCCGCGCCCTGGGGCAGGCTGGCGATGGTCTGCCGGAGCGCGGCCAGGACCTGGTCGCGGTCGGGGTCGCCCTTGGCGACCAGCCGCGGCCTGCGCCAGGCGGCCACCTCGCGGACGCGTCGGTGCAGGGTGTGCAGGCTGATGGCGGGGCGGCCCAGGTACCGGTGCAGCAGCGGGATGGTCCAGGCCCGCGGCTGGGCCAGCAGCCGGCGGATGCGACCTGTCAGCCGTGGGCTGCCGAGCCGGGGTCGGCCCGGTCGGGGCCGGTCGCCAAGGCAGTGGGGGCCCTGGCGGTTGTAGCGCTGCACCCAGCGGCGCACGGTGCGCGGGTCGCAGCCCAGCAGCTCGGCGATGGTGGTCGCCGACCAGCCGTGCTGGGACAACAAGATCATGACCAGGCGGCAGCCGACCCGGTGGGGGCCGTGCAGCAGGCCGAGCACATCGCAGGAGTCGCCAGCCGGGCAGGGGCGCTTGGCGTACACGCTGGGGGGACGCATACTGGCGCAGCCTCGTGAGGTCGTTGTGGTCGCAAGCTGTCAACGGCCCACGAGGCTACTTCGTCAACGGCCCACCCTCACCTCCAGTTACGGACAGAACTTCTGGCCAATCGGCTTAGAATGCCTGCTTGGAGGCGTCCGGGTCCTGGTGGGCCCCCCGGTCTTCAAAACCGGTGTGAGCAGCGACCCTGCTCAGGCGGGTTCGATTCCCGTCCGCCTCCGCGGACCGGAGGTTGGCCTGGGCCGGGATTGACCCCTCGCCGGCCAGCCGGGAGCATGGGCCAATGGAGATCGCGCCCGGCATCCATCGCATCGGCGACCAGAGCATGGTCAACTCCTACCTCCTCGAGGACGCCGGTGGGGTGACGATCATCGACGCCGGGTTGTCCGGCTACTACCGGGACCTGCCCGGCGAGCTCGCCCGCATGGGCCGGACGGTCGAGGACGTCCGCGCCCTGCTCCTCACCCACGGGCACAGCGACCACATCGGCTTCGCGGAGCGGCTCCGCAGCCAGCGGCACGTCCCGGTGTCCGTCCACGAGGCCGACGCCGCCCTGGCCCGGGGTGAGGTGCCCAACCCGGCCAAGGGCTTCGGCCCGACCAGGGTCGGCCCGTTGATCGGGTTCCTCTGGTTCTCGGCCCTGCGAGGTGGGCTCCGCACGCACAAGCTGCAGCAGGTCGCCACCTTCGGGGACGGGGCGACCCTGGACGTGCCGGGAAGCCCACAGGTCATCCTGACTCCCGGCCACACGCCCGGCAGCGCCGTGCTCCACGTCCCCTCCCGCAACGCGCTGTTCGTCGGGGATGCGCTGGCCACCTACGCGGTCACCACGGGTGCCCGCGGCCCCCAGGTCGCCCCCTTCACCGCCGACGCGGCCCAGGCGGTCGCGTCACTGGCGCGCCTCGAGGGACTCTCGGCCGACTTCGTGCTGCCCGGGCACGGCGACCCGTGGACCGGCGGCGTCCAGGAGGCGGTCCGGCAGGTACGCGACGGCGCCGCGACCCGCGACTGACGCAAGCGCCGGGATCACCCGGCGGTCCCAGGCCTAGGCGCCGGTGGCGTTCACGTACAGGGCGTAGACCGAACGGCTGGCCGTCATGAACAGCCGGTTGCGGGCGGGGCCGCCGAAGCAGAGGTTGGCGCAGCCCTCGGGGAGGACGACCTGACCGATGGGGGTGGCGTCGGGGGCGAAGACGACCACGCCGTCCGCGCCGTTGCCGCCGCTGGCGGCGGACGCCCAGAGGTTGCCCTCGGTGTCGCAGCGGATGCCGTCGGGACCGGCGGGGAGGACGTCGGCGAAGCGGCGGCCCGGGCCAGGGCGGCCGCCGGCCATGTCGTAGACGTGGATGGCCCTTGCCGAACCCGAGTCCACCACGTACAGGCGCGACCCGTCGGGGGCGAAGCAGAGGCCGTTGGGCCGCTCCAGGTCCTGGACGACCGGCTCGGGCGGGCCGGCGCCGGGGTCGAGCCGGTAGACGGCCGTTGGCAGCTCGGGGTCGGCCCGGCGGCCCTCGTAGTCGGACATGATCCCGTAGCCGGGGTCGGTGAACCACACCGAGCCGTCGGCGGCCACGACCACGTCGTTGGGGGCGTTGAAGGGCCGGCCGTCGTGGCCGTCGGCGAGCACGGTGATCGAGCCGTCGTGCTCGGTCCTGGTCACCCGCCTGGTCAGGTGCTCGCAGGTGACCAGGCGGCCCTGGCGGTCGCGGGTGTTGCCGTTGGCGTTGGCCGCGGGGCTGCGGAACACCGAGACGGCGCCGCTGGCCTCGTCCCAGCGCAGCATCCGGTCGTTGGGGATGTCGCTCCAGACCAGGCAGCGGTGGTCCCCGAACCACACCGGTCCCTCGGCCCAGCGGCAGCCGGTGGCGATCCGCTCCACGGCCGCGTTGAACAACCGGCAGCCCTCGAACCGGGGGTCGAGGACCCGCACGGCCGGGTCCGGGTAGCGTGGGGGCGCGTCCGGCCAGCGGCCGGGGGGCAGGGGCTGGCGGTCCATGGGAGGACGATGCTCCCACACTCGCGGCGCTAGGATCGCGGCCCGGCGCTCCCCAGCGCCGCCCCCCCAAGGAGGACCGATGGCCGACCACCCGCTGGGGATCGCGGTCGTCACCGGGGCCGGCAGCGGCATCGGCGCCGCCGCCGCCCTCGCCCTGGCCAGCGACGGCTGGACGGTGGTGCTGGCCGGCCGCCGGGCCGGCACCCTGGAGGCGGTGGCCGGGCGGGGCGCCGGGCTGGCCGGCGCGCTCGACCCGGTCCCGGCCGACGTCACCGAGGAGGCGTCGGTGCGGGCTCTGTTCGGCGCCGCCGTCGAGCGGCACGGCCGTGTCGATCTGCTGTTCAACAACGCCGGCACCGGGGCCCCGGCCCGCGACCCGGACGAGATCCCCCTGGCCGAGTGGGACGCCGTGGTCGCCGTCAACCTCACCGGCGCCTTCCTCTGCACCCGTGAGGCGTTCCGGGTCATGCGCCACCAGCGGCCCCGCGGCGGCCGCATCATCAACAACGGCTCGATCTCGGCCCACGCCCCCCGGCCCCGCTCGATCGCCTACACCGCCACCAAGCACGCCATCACCGGGCTGACGAGGTCGACCGCCCTCGACGGCCGCGCCTACGACATCGCCTGCGGCCAGATCGACATCGGCAACGCCGCCACCGACATGACCGAGCGCATGGCCGACGGCATCCTCCAGGCCGACGGCAGCGTCCGCCCCGAGCCCCGCATGGACGTGACCGACGTCGCCCAGGCCGTCCGCTACATGGCCAGCCTGCCCCTGGACGCCAACGTGGCCACCATCACCGTGATGGCGACCAAGATGCCCTACGTGGGCCGCGGGTAGCGCCGGCCCGATGGACCACCTGGCCGAGGTGAGCATCGGGACCGAGCGGCTGGTGCTGCGGCCACTGCGGGTCGCCGACGCCGAGGAGATGGCGGCGGTGCTGGGCGACCCGGCCCTGCACGAGTTCACCGGAGGCCGGCCGCTCGGCCCGGAGGAGCTCCGGCGCCGGTTCGCGGCGATGGTGGCGGGCCCGGGACGGCCGGGCGAGCTGTGGCGGAACTGGGTCGTGCGGCGGCGGGCCGACTCGGCCGCGGTCGGGACCGTGCAGGCCACCCTGACCCGGCATGCCGAGGGCTGGAGGGCCGAGGTCGCCTGGGTCGTCGGCGTGCCCTGGCAGGGACGGGGCTACGCCGCCGAGGCGGCGCGGGCGCTGGCCGGCTGGTTGCTGGAGGCCGGGGTCGGCGAGCTGGTCGCCCACGTCCACCCCGACCACGTGGCCTCGGCCCGGGTAGCCGCGGCGGCCGGGCTGGTGGTCACCGCGGACCTGGTCGACGGGGAGCGGGTCTGGCGCCACCCGGGCACGGGCACGTGAGGGGCGGGGCGGGCGGCCCCTTCAGAAGCTGAGGGTGACCCAGGCGGGGTCGTGGTCGCTGCCGTCGCCGCCGTGGCGGGTGCGGCGGTCGATGAAGGCGCCGGTCTGGCGGCCGGCCAGGCCTGGGCTGAGCCAGATCTGGTCGAACAGCTCGTAGCGGGCCGGCTGGCCGGCCTCCTTGAACCGGTGGGTCCAGGCGCCCGAGGCCGGGGGCGGAGGGGTGTCAGCCTTGGGCGGCCGGGTCTCGGTCGGGTGGGTGAGGCCGTTGACCAGGCTGAGCTGGGCCGAGGTGGTGATCGCGGCCAGGGGGGCGGCCTCGGGCGAGTCGTTCATGTCGCCGAGGATCAGGAAGCGGCTGTCGGGGCGGGTGCGGGCGGCCACCAGCCGCTCGACCGTCTCCGCCTGGCGGCGGCGGCGGGTGTCGTTGGCCTCCTTGCCGGCCACCGGGTCCTGGTCGAAGGGGACGAACTGGCTCTTGAGGTGGTTGTTGAACACCGTGAACAGCCGCGACCCGTTGGCCGGGTGGAGGATGTCGACCTCCAGCAGGTCCCGGCTGAACACCGACTCGGTCGGGTCCTCGGGGTGGACGGCGTGCTGGTGGGAGGCGACCGCTCCCAGCGGCAGCCTGGACAGCACCGCCAGGTCGATCAGCCGGGGGTCGTTGCCCTCGACCAGGACCAGGTACCGGTAGCTGCCGCCGAGGTGCTGGGCGGCGAAGAACCGCAGGGTGTCGATGTCCTCGACCTCCTGGGCGCAGAGCACGTCCAGGTCCATGGTGCCGATCCGGGCGGCGATCGTGTCCTGGTCGGCCGGGTTCTTGCCGTGGACCAGGCGGCCCTGGTAGGTGCGGAGCCGGAACCGCTCGGGGTCGTTGAAGGTGTAGGTGGCGGTCAGCCCGCTCTCCGGGTCGTCCTCGACGATCTCGTCGACCTGGGCCTCGAAGTTGAACCGCGAGAACAGGTTGTTGAGGTTGAAGGTGCCGACGCTGACGTCCATCGGGGCAGGATAGCCTCTGGGCGACGTCGCCGGAACCGATTCGGAGGAGCCGTGGACAGCGGGCGGATCGTGGTGCGCAACGCCACCGTGCTCGACCCTGGGGCCGGGACCCTGGCCGAGGGGCGGGCGGTGGTGGTCGAGGACGGCCGGGTGGTCGAGGTCGACGCCACCGCCGCCGTCCGGGCCGGGGAGGCGACCGCGCTCGACGCCCGCGGCATGACGGTCATGCCGGGGCTGATCGACGCCCATGTGCACGTCAACGCGGCCACGGCCGACCTGGGGGCGCTGGAGGGGTGGTCGCCGGCCTACGTCACCGCCCACGCCGCCGGGATCCTGCGGGGCATGCTCGATCGGGGGTTCACGACCGTCAGGGACGTGGCCGGGGCCGACCACGGGATCGCGGCCGCGGTCGCCGAGGGGCTCCTACCCGGACCCCGGGTGGTCTTCGGCGGCAGGGCGCTGTCCCAGACCGGCGGCCACGGCGACAGCCGCGGGCCGGGCCGCTCGGTGCTCGATCAGCATCCCTGCTGCCCGACCCTCACCGTGGTCGCCGACGGCGTCGCCGAGGTCCGCCGCGCCGCCCGGGACCAGCTGCGGCGGGGGGCGCACCACGTCAAGGTGATGCTGTCGGGCGGGATCGCCTCCCCCACCGACCGGATCGACTCGACCCAGTACTCGATGGAGGAGCTGCGGGCGGTGGTCGAGGAGGCGCGGGCGGCCAACCGCTACGTCACCGGCCACGCCTACACCGCGGCGGCGGTGAACCGGGGGCTGGAGGCCGGGGTCGGCTGTATCGAGCACGGCAACCTGATGGACGCCTCCTCGGTCGAGCTGTTCAAGGCCACCGGGGCGTTCTACGTGCCCACCCTGGCCACCTACGCCGCCCTGGCCTCCGAGGGCCTCGAGCAGGGCATGCCGGCCGACCAGCACGCCAAGGTGTTCGAGGTCCTCGACGCCGGCCTCGGCGCCCTGGAGCTGGCCCACCGGGCCGGCCTGCCGATCGCCTACGGCACCGACCTGCTCGGCGGCATGCACCGCCGCCAGCTCACCGAGCTCACCCTGCGGTCCCAGGTCCAGCCGGCCGCCGACGTGCTCCGCGCGGCGACCACGGTGGCCGCCCGGCTCCTCCGCCTCGAGGGGCGGGTCGGCGTGGTCGCCCCCGGCGCCTCGGCCGACCTCCTGGTCGTCGACGGCAACCCCCTGGAGCGCCTGGAGCTCCTCACCGACCCGGCCCGCAACCTCCGCCTGGTCATGGCGGCCGGCCGGGTCCACCGCAACGACCTCTGAGCTCCGGGCAAGCTAGTCGAACAGGGACGGCTGGGCGTCCTGGCCGCGACCCGAGGCGGCCCAGCGGGCGGCATGGAGGTCGACGGCGGCGCCGGAGGGGGCGAGGGGGGTGCCCTCGGAGCGCAGGAGGGTGAGCTGGCGGTCGAGCAGGTGCGGGGGTGGGGTGCCGTCGGCGCGGAGGACCCGCCACCAGGGGACGTCGGTGGCCTCGCCGTGGCGGAGGAGGACCTGGCCGACGTCGCGGGCGGTGGCGTCGCTCTCGGACAGGGCGGCCACGTCGCCGTAGGTCAGGACCCGGCCGGACGGGATCCGCCTGACCACTGCCAGGACCTTGGCGGCCAGGTCGTCCACCAGCCGCCGCCCTAACCGCCCTTGGCGGCCTTCTTGGCCGCCTGCTTGAAGGCGCGGACCTCGGCCAGGGTCTCGGGGTCGGTGACGTCGGCGGCCGAGCGGCGGGACCCGTCCTCGCCGTACGGCCCGGCCACCTCCCGCCAGCCCTCCGGCTGGACGCCGAGCTGCTTGCCGAGCAGGGCGACGAAGATCCGCGCCTTCTGCTCGCCGAACCCGGGCAGGGCACGGAGGCGGGCGAACAGCTCCTTGCCGGTCGCGGCGGTCCGCCAGATGGCCGAGGCGTCCCCGCCGTACTGGTCGACGACGATCCGGCACAGCGCCTGGACCCGGACGGCCATCGAGGCCGGGTAGCGGTGCAGGGCCGGCGGGCCGGCCATCAGCTTGACGAACGCCTCGGGGTCCCAGTCGGCCAGCTCGGCCGCGTCCAGCGAGGTCCGCTCCATCCGCTGGGCCAGCCGCCACGGCGCCCGGAACGCCCACTCCAGCGGGAACTGCTGGTCGAGCAGCATGCCCATGACCAGGGCGAGCGGGTCCCTCCTGAGCAGCGCGTCGGCGTCCGGGTCCTGAGCCAGCCGCAGGGTCGCCTCTGCCACCGTTGTCCTCCCCGTGCCGTGCTTCCGCCGCCCTGGAGGCTACCGCAGCTTGCCCGCAGGAGAGCGAGCACCTATAGTCATCCGATACCTATCGGATGAAAGTCGACTGTCATGCTCATCCGCGACGTGACCAGGGCCGACCCGGCCTACCGGGTCGAGGCCCAGGCCGCCGGCGCCTACGAGCTGCTCGTCGAGCTGTCGGTGCTCGCGGCGAAAGCGGTGTCGGCCCCGATGCGGGCCGCCCTCGAGCGGGTCGGGGACCGCTCCGGCGAGGTCTGGCTGCACCTGCTCGGCCTGGCCGTCGAGGCCCCCGGGCGACGGGACGCGGCCGCGCTGCTGACCGCGCTCGAGGCCGCCGACCCGCTGGAGCTCCGCCGCCTGCTGCTCGGGGCCCACGTGCCCGCGTGGCGCGACCTGGAGCCGGGCTGGACCGAGGCCATCGACGCGGCCGCCGCCGGCGACCCGGCCGCCCAGGCCCGCCTGCTCGCCCACCCCCGCTACTACGGCGGGGCCGCGGGCCAGGCCCTGGAGGTGCTGCTGCCCCTCGACCCGCCCGAGACCCGGCGGCGCCTGCTCGAGGTGGCGGCCCGCTGGCACCAGGAGTCGTTCGCGGCCCGCGAGCCCGGGCTGGTCGAGACCCTGGCCGCCGACGCCCGGGCGACCACCGAGCTGGCCGCGACCGTCCCCCCAGCCCGGCTGATCGAGCTGGTCTGCGGCGGGTTCGCCTATGAGCCGGAGCCCGAGTGCCCCCGGGTCCTGCTCGTCCCCCAGCTCGCGGCCCGGCCCTGGCTGCTGCTCTGCCAGCACCGCGACATCCGCGTCATCTGCCACCCGGCCCGCGAGCGGGACGGCGACGGCCGCGCCGCCACCGCCGGGAAGCTGCTCGCCCTGGGCCGGGCCCTGGGCGACGAGCAGCGCCAGCGCCTCCTGGCCGCCCTGGGCGGTGGCCCCCGCGACCTGGACGAGCTGGCCGCCGCGGTCGGGCTCTCCCGGTCGACGGTCCACCACCACCTGGGCCTGCTGCGCGCCGCCGGGCTGGTCCGGCTGGCCGGCAACGCCCGCCGCTACCGCTACGGCCTGCGCCGGGAGGCCGTCGCCGAGGCCACCGCCCTGCTGGCCGGCCTGCTGACCGCCTCCGGAGAGGAGCAGTCATGACCATGAGCTGCCGCCTGTTCGGCCGCAGTGGCCTGCGCGTGTCCGAGCTCGCCCTCGGGACTATGACCTTCGGCACCGACTGGGGCTGGGGCGCCGACCGCGACGAGTGCCGCCGGATGTTCGACCTGTTCGCCGAGGCCGGCGGCAACTTCGTCGACACCGCCAACAACTACACGGGCGGGACCAGCGAGCGGATCGTCGGCGATCTGGTCGCGGCCGACCGCGACCACTTCGTGGTCGCTACCAAATACAGCCTCAGCACCCGCCCCGACGACCCCAACGCCGGCGGCAACCACCGCAAGAACCTGGTCAGGGCCCTGGAGGCGAGCCTGGAGCGGCTCGGCACCGACTACGTCGACCTGCTCTGGGTGCACATGTGGGACGGGATGACCCCGGTGGAGGAGATCGTGCGCGCCCTCGACGACCTGGTCAGGGCGGGCAAGGTACTGTACGTGGGCTGCTCCGACACCCCCGCCTGGGCCGCCGCCCGGGCCGTCACCCTGGCCGAGCTGCGCGGCTGGTCGGCCTTCTGCGGGCTCCAGGTGCCGTGGTCGCTGGCCGACCGGGCGGTCGAGCGCGAGCACCTGCCGCTGGCCGCGGCCCTCGACCTGGCCGTCACCCCGTGGGGGGTGCTCGAGGCGGGCGAGCTGACCGGCAAGTACCTCGCCCCCGACGGCCGGCCCAGCCGGTCGCGGCCCGAGCACGTCAGCGCCCGCGTGAACGACCTGGCCAGCGAGGTCGTGGCCGTGGCCGGCGAGCTGGGCCGCCCCCCAGCCCAGGTGGCCATCGCCTGGGTCCGCCAACAGGAGCCGGGCTGGGGCGTCCCGGTGGTCCCGGTCCTCGGGGCCCGCAGCGCCGCCCAGCTCGCCGACAACCTCGGCTGCCTCGACCTGCGGCTCGACCCCGGGCAGCTCGACCGCCTGGAGGCCGCCTCTGCCTTCCAGCCTGGCTTCCCGCGCTCGTTCCTGGAGAGCGACCACGTCCGCGGGCTGATCTTCGGGACCACCTTCGACCGGATCGCCGGCCACCGCCGGGCCGGCTAGGGGGCGGGCTGCACGGCCTCGCCGAGCTGGCGGTCTCTGCGGGCGAGGGCGGTGGGGCGGTTCTCGGCGATCCACAGGTCGATCCGGGCCCACCACTCGTACAGCCAGTCCACCTGGGCCTCGCGGTCCTCGGGGACGTCGGCGGCCGGCACCCGCCACCAGCGGGCCCTGAGGACCTGCTCCATGGGCAGGGCCCGCCAGACGTCGCCGATGGTGATGACGTGCTCGAGGCCGGTGTGGGCGACGAAGATGACGTCGGCGGTGGGGGCGGCGGCGATGGCGGCCAGGGCGCCGTTGGGCTTGGGCGGGAGCAGGTGCTCCATGGCCCTGGCCTTGGCCGCCTCCTTGGCCAGGCGGCGCTCCTCGAGGAGGCGGATGGCCCGCAGCCGCCGCCGCGGGGTGAAGTTGCCGCCTTCGGGGAAGATCACCAGCGCCCCGTTCGGGCCGAGGCCCGCGGCCAGCCGCTCGATCTCCTTGACGACCAGGTTGCCGGGGCCGCGGTGGGGTGGGACGAAGGCGTTCGGCAGGCGGTTGATGACCACGTCGAGGCCGGGGTCGAACTGCAGGGCGGCCTTCATGACGATCCGGGGCTTGCGCCGGTAGCGGCTGAGCAGGTGGTGGACGAGCAGGAACGAGTCGCCGGGCCCGGCGTGGCGGCTCAGCACGACCACCGGCCGGGTCAGGCGCGCCGCGGCCTCCTCGGGCGTCAGCTCCGGCTCGTCGATCTCGACGGTGAGCTTGAAGGCCCTGGTCGCGGCCTTGTACACGGTGGCGAGGAACCAGCGCATCACCGCGTAGTGGCGCTCCTGGAAGGACGCGAGCCGGATCCGGCCGCCGAAGCCGCTGGCGACCCAGAGGGCGAGGCAGGCGAACAGCGTCGCGGATTCGAGGGCCAGCCACACCAGCGCGAACGCCAGCAGCCGCAGCGGCCGCCAGCGGCCGGGCAGCAGCGGCGACGCCACCACGGCGACCAGCGCGAGCAGCGGCAGCGTGACCACGACCGCGGCCGTGAGCACCAGCACCAGCGGCACCATGACCAGCCGCCGCACGACGCGGGGTGGGAGCATGCGGCCGCACCT